>NZ_JBHWIJ010000019.1:0-27535 GCF_042732255.1 Kitasatospora sp. NPDC059803
GCGCACCCCCCCCCCCGGCCACCCCCCGGTTGCCCGCCACCCCCGTCGGCGGCAACCGGGGCTTCGCCGTTCCCGGGCCCGCCCGGCGCCGCCGGACCGCCCGGCCCGCGCCGCCGGGCCCGCTCCGCGCCGGTCGGACCGCGAGAAGCCCGCTCAGAAGAGGCCGTTCAGCTCCTGGTAGGTCAGCCCGCCCTCCAGGGCGGTGTAGGTGCCGCTCGCGTACACCTCCGCGGCGGCCCGGCGCACCGCCGCGTACGCCACCTCGGCCAGCCCGGGGCCGAGGCTCACCCGGGCCACGCCCAGTTTCGCCAGCTCCGGGACGGACGGCGCGCCCGGCCCCGCCAGCACGTTCAGCGGCACCGGGACGGCCGCGGCCAGCGCGGCGATCGTCTCCCGGTCCGCGACACCGGGCACGAACACGCCGTCCGCACCCGCCTCGACGTAGGCCCGCAGCCGGCGCACCGCGTCGTCCAGCCGGCCCTCCGGCGCGCCGATCCCGTGCAGGAACACGTCGGTGCGCGCGTTGACGTAGGCGGGCACGCCCGCCGCGTCCGCCGCCGCCCGGGCCGCCGCGATCCGCTCGGCGGCCTCGGCCACCGGCCGGCCCTCGTCCTCCAGGTTGACGCCGACCGCGCCGGTGGCCAGCAGCGCGGCGACGGACTCGCCGACGCCGGCGGCGGTCTGCGCGAAGCCGCTCTCCAGGTCGGCGGTGACCGGCAGGTCCACCGCGCGGACCACCTGCGCCGTCCGTACGAGGACCTGTTCGAGGTCGGCGCCGCCGCCGTCCCGGCTGCCGAGCGACCAGGAGACGCTCGCACTGGCCGTCGCCACCGCCCGCGCTCCGGCGGCGGCGACCAGGCGGGCGCTCGCCGCGTCCCACACGTTGGCGAGCACCAGCGGCTCGCCCGGCCGGTGCAGTTCCCGGAGCAGCCGGGCCTTCTCCTGCTGGACGTCCACCATGTCCGCCGTGTTCGTCATGTCCCCGGGCCTCACTTGGCGGCCGGGCTGAGCCGGGAGGCCACCCCGATCCGGTTCCAGGCGTTGATGGTGACGATCAGCGCGATCAGCTGGGCCAGCTCGGTCTCGTCGAACTGGGCGGCGGCCTCGGCGTAGACCGCGTCCGGGACGTGGCCCTGGGTCAGCAGGGTGACCGACTCGGTGAGGGCCAGCGCGGCCCGCTCCCGGGCGGTGAACCAGGGGGTCTCGCGCCAGGCCGGGAGGGAGAGCAGCCGGTGGTCCTGCTCGCCGCCCTTCAGGGCGTCGGTGCTGTGCATGTCGATGCAGAAGGCGCAGCCGTTGATCATCGAGGCGTGCACCTTGACCAGCTCGGCGAGCGTGTGGTCGATGCCCTTCCGGGCGGCGCGGTCCACCGCGATCATGGCCTGGTAGAAGTCGGGGGCCAGGCTGTGCAGCGCGAGGCGCTGGGCGGGGGCCGGGACCGGGGCCTCGGTCGGCTGGTGCTCGTTCGTCGTCATGGCCACCAGCCTAGGGACCTGGTGGACCTGTTCCCTGGTGCATTTGAACCGCGAAATCCTGGGCCACTTCGGCCTGCGCCCGGCCGTGGGGCGAGTGTGCCACGGCGGCGACCGAAAAGGGAGGGCCCTGGGGCGCCTCAGGGCGCGGACGCGCACTCCCGGCGCGCGAACGGGAGTGCGAGGATCGACCGCGGGGGCGCCACCACGCGTGTCCCCGCCGGGCTAGGTCAGGGGGCCGCGATCGTGTGTACGGCGTTCGTCAGCATCGAACCGGGAGCGGCCGTGCCGGTGCTGCTCCTCTCCGTCCGGGACGAGTACCTCGGGCGCGGTTGGTTGCCGCCGGACCACCACTGGCCGGACCGGCCGGCCCTGGTCGGCGGACTCGACCTCGCCGCCGGCGGCACCTGGCTGGCCGTCGACCCCGGGCGGCGGACCGCCGCCTGCCTGCTGAACGGCTTCGGGCCGCTCGCCCCCGCCGACACCCGGCTGTCCCGTGGCGAACTGCCGCTCACCGCCGTCCGGGACGGCGGGATCGGCCACCTCGACCTCACCCCGTACGACCCGTTCCACCTCGTCCTGGTCCGGCCCGACGGCGCCCGGGTCGCCAGCTGGGGCGGCGGCCGGCTGGAGGAGCGCGAACTGCCGGTCGGCCTCAGCGTGGTGCTCAACGACGGGCTGGAGGGCACGGCCGCCAACCGGACCGCCTCCGAGCGGATCCGCGCGCTGATGGCCGCCCGCGCCGACCGCTTCCGGGCCCGCCTCGCCGCCGCGCCCCGGCCGGAGCCGACCGGCGACGGGCCCGCCGAACGGGCCTGGGGCGACTGGCTGCCGATCGTCACGGGCGACGGCCTGCCGCTGGACGACGACGCGGCGCTGATCCAGCGGCGGGACTTCGGCGACGGGCGGATCTGGGGGTCCTCCTCGATCTCGCTGCTCGCGCTCGGGCCGGACGGGCCGCGCTACGACTTCGCCCCCGCGCCGGTGCCCGCCGACGGCGGGGCGTGGCGGCGGGTGCCGCTCGGCGGAGGCGGGTCGGCGGCGCGGTCCGGCGGCTGATCGGCTGCCAACCGGCGACTGGCCGGCAGCGGTGGCGCCCAGACGTCCGCTCGATGAACTTCTGGCGGCGGGGCTGCCGGGCGTCTACATGCCCGTAGTAGCTTCGCGGGGCTCCCCCGGATCCAGACCCCCGAGCGAAGGTGCGCGATGTCCACCCTGACCTACCCGGAAGCGATAGGCGTCGGCCTGCTGCAGGGTGTGACGGAACTCTTCCCGGTCTCCAGCCTGGGCCACAGCATCCTGCTCCCCGCCCTGATCGGCGGGAAGATCCAGCGGGACCTCGACATGACCGCCGAGGGCTCCTCCTACCTCGCCGTCCTGGTCGGCCTGCACCTGGCCACCGCGTTCGCCCTGGTGGTGTTCTTCCGCAAGGACTGGGTCCGGGTGATCGGCGGCTTCCTCAGCTCGATCCGCCGCCGCCGGGTCGAGAGCCGGGACGAGAAGCTCGCCTGGCTGCTGATCATCTCCACCATCCCGGTCGGGGTGGCGGGCCTCGCCCTGGAGAAGGCGCTGCGCAACGCGCTCGGCAAGCCCGTCCCGGCCGCCGTCTTCCTCGCCCTCAACGGGCTGGTGCTGCTCGGTGCCGAACGGCTCAAGCGCGGCGGCACCGGCCGCCGGCGGGCCGGGCACGCCGCCCCGCCGACGGAGGAACCGGGCCTCGACCCGGCGATCGCCTCCGACCACCGCCTCGCCCGGCTCAGCTTCGTCCAGGGCGCCTGGATCGGCGCCGCCCAGATCCTCGCGCTCTTCCCCGGCATCAGCCGCTCCGGTGTCACCATGAGCGCCGGCATCCTGCGCGGCCTGCACCACGAGGACGCCGCCCGCTTCTCCTTCCTGCTCGCGACCCCGGTCATCCTGGCCGCCTCCGTGCTGAAGGTGCCGGAGCTGTTCAAGCCGGAGAACTCCGCCGTCCTCGGCCCGGTCGTCGCCGGCAGCATCGCCGCCTTCGTCGCCGGCTACGTCTCGGTGCGCTTCCTCACCAAGTACTTCGAGACCCGCAGCCTGACGCCGTTCGCGCTCTACTGCTTCCTCGCCGGCGTCGGCAGCGCGGTCTACCTGTCGGTCTGATCCGCCCCCACCCCGGGGTCGAGGATGCCGGGCCGCGCGATAATCGGGCCCGTGAGCAGCTCCTGGACTTCCTTCGGCGGCGACTTGCACCTGGACCTCACCGAGCGGCGCGCCGCCGGGGCCGGGCTGCGGGCCGCCCTGGAGGACGCGCTGCGCGAGGCCGTCCAGGACGGGCGGCTCGTGCCCGGCACCCGGCTGCCGTCCTCGCGGGCCCTCGGCGAGGACCTCGGGATCGCCCGGAACACCGTGGTCGAGGCGTACGGGCAGCTCACCGCGGAGGGCTGGCTCACCTCCCGGCAGGGCTCCGGCACCACCGTCGCCCGACGGGCCGCGCCCGGCCGGAGCCGACGGGCCGCCAGGCCCGCAGCGGGGCGGCGGACCGTCCGGCACGACCTGATGGCCGGGCGGCCCGACCTCTCGCTCTTCCCCCGCACCGCCTGGCTCGCCGCCGCCCGCCGGGCCCTCGCCACCGCGCCGCACGAGGCCTTCGGCTACGGCAGCCCGTTCGGCCGGATCGAGCTGCGGCGGGCGCTCACCGACTACCTGGCGCGGGTCCGCGGCGTCCGCACCGACCCCGACCACCTGCTGATCTGCACCGGTGTCTCCCAGGGCCTGGGCCTGCTCTGCGCCGCCCTGCGGGAACGCGGGGACCGCGCCCTCGCGGTCGAGGAGTACGGGCTGCCGCCGCAGCACGCCGTCGCCCGGGCGGCGGGGCTGGCCACCGTTCCGGTGCCGCTGGACGAGGCGGGCGCCCGGGTCGAGCGGCTCGACGGCCGGTGCGGGGCCGTCCTGCTCACCCCCGCGCACCAGTTCCCCACCGGTGCGCCGCTGGCCGCCGACCGGCGGGCCGCCGCCGTGCGCTGGGCGCGCGAGCGGGACGGGTACGTCGTCGAGGACGACTACGACGGCGAGTTCCGCTACGACCGGCAGCCGGTCGGCGCGATGCAGGCGCTCGACCCGGAGCGGGTGGTGTACGCCGGGACGGCCGCCAAGAGCCTCGCGCCGGGCCTGCGGCTGGCCTGGCTGGCCCTGCCGGACGCGCTGGTCGAACCGGTGGCCCGGTTGAAGAGACTGGCCGACACGATGTCCCCGGTGCTCGACCAGCTGACCCTCGCCGAGCTGATCACCTCCGGGACGTACGACCGGCACGTCCGCCGCTGCCGGCTGCACTACCGGCGCCGGCGGGACCAGTTGGTCGCCGCGCTCGCCGAGCACGCCCCGCGCGTGCGGGTCACCGGGATCGCCGCCGGGCTGCACGCCGTTCTCCAACTGCCGCCCGGTTCCGCGTCCGAGGCGGAGCTGCTGGCCCGGGCCGAGGCCGCCGGCCTGGCCCTCGAAGGGCTGTCCTGGCACCTCGCCGACCGGTCGGCCGCCGACCCGGACGCCGCCCCCGCTCTGGTGATCGGCTACGCGTCCCCGCCCGAGCACGCCTTCCCGGCGGCGCTGGACGCCCTCTGCGAGCTGCTGCGCGAGCGGTGAGGGCCGCGACCGCCCCGGTGGACTACTTGTTGCGGTTGCCCAGTTCGAACAGCAGCATGATGAAGCCGGCGACGGCGTGGATGCCGGCGGTGTAGATCACCAGGCGGACCCCGACCCGGCGGTTGGCCGAGATGCCGGCGTCGACGGTCAACGGGGCGGGGGTCGGAGCGGCCGGGGCGGTGGCCGCGGCGGCCTGGTCGGGGCTGGTGGGATCGGCCATGAGGGATCTCCTCCAAGGGTTCTGACGTCGGGTCAGTGGGTTGCTGCGGGGCCGCCGAGGCAGAGTTCGCCGCCGGGGCTCTGCAGCAGGGTGTGGACGAAGAGCAGTTCGACGCCGTCCGGCGCGTCGGCGGCGATGCAGTGCGGGGTGAGCGAGTCGAAGTGGGCGGAGTCGCCGACGTCGAGGCGGTGGACGCGGTCGCCGAGGGTCAGCTTGAGCCGGCCCTGCAGGACGTACAGCCACTCCTCGCCGGGGTGGACCCGGACCACCGTGTCCTGCACTCCCGGGGGCACGTGGACGCGCAGCGCCTGCATGGCCCGGCCGGGGGCGCCGGCCCGGCGGTAGCCCCAGCCGCCGGCGCGGCCGGGTTCGATGGCGCCGCCGCGCACGACCGGGTCGGGTTCGGCCATGGTCTCGCCGAGCAGGCCGGAGACGGAGGTGCCGTAGGCGCGGGCGAGGCCGAGCAGGACGGGGAGGGAGGGCTGGCGGCGGCCGGTCTCCAGCCGGGACAGATAGGCTGGGGAGAGCCCGACCCTGGCGGAGGCCACTTCGAGGGTCAGGCGGCTGCTGAGCCGGTGTTCCCGGAGGCGGGCGGCGAGGCCGACCACTTCCTGGTCGTCGAGCCGGTCTTCCGGGGCGGCATCCCCGGTCGGGCTGGTGGTCATGTGACCAGTGGACACCCGCCGTGCCGCTCGGGCAAGATTTTTGCCTCAGAGGCAAGAGGGCCCGGAGTCCCCCTCTCTCGGACAGGGCCTACGGCCGCGGGATGTTGCGCAGGTTGCTGCGGGCCAGGTCGATCATGCGCCCGACCCCGCCGGAGAGCACCGTCCGCCCGGCCGCCAGCGCGAAGCCCTTCAGCTGGGCCGCCGTGATGTACGGCGGGATGGACAGCGCGTTGGGGTCGGTGACCACGTCCACCAGGGCGGGGCCGGGCCGCTCCAGCGCCTCCGCCAGCACCTCCCGGACCCTCGCCGGCTCGGTGACCCGCTTGGCCGGGATGCCCATCGCCCGCGCGATCCCCGCGTAGTCGACGTCCCCGTTGTCGATCTCGTACTCCGGGTAGCCCGAGACCAGCATCTCCAGCTTGATCATGCCGAGCGCCCCGTTGTTGAAGACGACGGTCTTCACCGGCAGCCGGTGCTTGGCCACCGTCAGCAGTTCGCCGAGCAGCATGCCGATCCCGCCGTCGCCGGCCATCGCGATCACCTGCCGCCCGGGGCAGGCCAGTTGGGCGCCGATGGCGTGCGGCAGGGCGTTGGCCATCGAGCCGTGCAGGAAGGAGCCGATCACCCGGCGGCGGCCGTTCGGCTGGAGGTAGCGGGCGGCCCAGACGTTGTTCATGCCGGTGTCCACGGCGAACACCGCGTCGTCGGCGGCCACCTCGTCGAGCACCGAGGCGACGTACTCGGGGTGGATCGGCAGGTGCTTCTCGATGTCCCGGGTGTAGGCGCCGACCACGTCCTCCAGCGAGCGGCAGTGCTTGCGCAGCATCTCGTCGAGGAAGGCGCGGTCGCGCTTGGCGTCCAACAGCGGCAGGACGGCCCGCAGGGTGGCGGCGACATCGCCGTGGACGGCCAGTTCGAGCGCGGTGCGGCGGCCCAGCCGGGTGGCGTCGTGGTCGACCTGGACGGTGTGCGCCTGCGGCAGGAAGGAGTCGTACGGGAAGTCGGTGCCGAGCAGCAGCACCAGGTCGGCGGAGTGCAGCGCCTCGTGGCAGGCGCCGTAGCCGAGCAGGCCGCTCATGCCGACGTCGTACGGGTTGTCGTACTGGATCCACTCCTTGCCGCGCAGGGAGTGCCCGACCGGCGCGTTCAGGGCCCGGGCCGCCTCCATCACCTCGCCGTGCGCCCCGCGCACCCCCGCGCCGCAGAACAGGGCGACCTTGCGGGCCGCGTTGAGCAGCCGGGCCAGCTCCTGCACCTGGGACCACGGCGGCGCGGCGACGGCCTGCTCGGTGAGGAAGTGGCTGGTCCCGGTGGGCCCGGCGGCGGGGAGCGCGGCGACGTCCCCGGGGAAGGCCAGCACCGAGACGCCGTGCGAGCCGAGCGCGTGCTGGATGGCGATCCGCATCAACCGGGGCAGCTGGGCGGGGGTGGAGAGCATCTCGCACCAGGAGCTGCAGTCGGTGAACACCCGCTCGGGGTGGGTCTCCTGGAAGAAACCGGTGCCGATCTGCCCGGACGGGATGTGCGAGGCGAGCGCCAGCACCGGCAGGCCGCTGCGCTGGGCGTCGTACAGGCCCTGGACGAGGTGGGTGTTGCCGGGGCCGCAGGAGCCGGCGCAGACCGCGAGCCGGCCGCTGAGTTCGGCCTCGGCGGCCGCCGCGAAGGCGCCCGCCTCCTCGTTGCGCACGTGCACCCAGCTGATGCCGTCGGTCCGCCGGATCGCGTCCACGACCGGGTTGAGGCTGTCTCCGACCACGCCGTAGACCCGCTCGACCCCGGCCTGCCGGAGCACCTCCACCATCTGTTCGGCCACGCTCGCCACGGGTGCTCTCCAATCACCGGCCGCCCGCTGCCGCAGGACACCTGCACCCTCCGACGGCCGGGCCCGCCCCGCACCCGGAGCGGGCCCGAACAGGTGAACGACAGGCCGGCGCGGCTACTCCGCCGCCAGGTGGTCCTGCTGCCCGAGCTTGCCGCTGACCAGGCCCGCCTGCGCCTGCCGCCGGGCGGGCTCGCGGCCGGGCGGCTGGCCGCACCGCTCCTGGGCCGGCGGCGCGGTGGTCGGCAGGGTGACCGGCTGCCCGGCCTTCACCTGCACCGGCTCGCCGTCGTGCCACAGGTGCAGCACCTCGCCGCGGCGCAGCGCGTACGTCGTCCCCTCGTGGGTGATCTGGACGCCCAGCAACTGCCCGCGGACCATCAGCGAGAACCCGAGCCTCATCAGCCCGCCCGGCAGCCGGGGCCGGAAGGACAGCGAGTCGCTGTGGTCGCGCAGCCCCCCGAAGCCCGCCACCAGGGCGATGCAGGCGCCCGCGAGCGAGGCCATGTGGAGGCCGTCGCGGGTGTTGCCGCCGAGGTCGTGCAGGTCCATCAGCGCCGCCTCGGCCGTGTAGTCGTACGCGAGGTCGAGCTGGCCGACCTCGGCGGCGATCACCGCCTGGGTGCACGCGGAGAGCGAGGAGTCGCGGACGGTGAGCCGCTCGTAGTAGGCGAAGTTGCGGGCCTTCTGCTCGTCGGTGAACGCGTCGCCGCGGACCTGCATGGCGAGCACCAGGTCGGCCTGCTTGACCACCTGCTTGCGGTACAGGTCGAAGTACGGGTAGTGCAGCAGCAGCGGGTACTTCTCGGGCGGGGTGTGTTCGAAGTCCCAGACCTGGTGGTGGGTGAAGCCGTCGGCCTGCGGGTGCACGCCGAGGTCCTCGTCGTACGGGATGTACATCGCGGCCGCGGCGTCCCGCCAGGCGGCGGTCTCCTCGGTGTCGACGCCGAGTTCGGCGGCCTCGTGCGAGTGGCGGGCGGCGGCCTCGGCGGCGGCGCGCAGGTTCGTCTGCGCCATCAGGTTGGTGAACACGTTGTTGTCGGCGACGGCGCTGTACTCGTCCGGGCCGGTGACGCCCTCGATGCGGAACTTCCCCGAGACGTCGTGGTGGCCGAGCGAGCGCCACATCCGGGCGGTCTCCACGAGCAGTTCGAGCCCGTACGCGCGCTCGAACTCGGCGTCCCCGGTGGCCCGGACGTAGCGGGCGACGGCGGCGGCGATGTCGGCGCCGATGTGGAAGGCTGCGGTACCGGCCGGCCAGTACCCGGAGCACTCCTCGCCGCGGATGGTCCGCCAGGGGAACACCGCTCCGGCCAGGCCGAGTTGGGCGGCCCGCTCGCGGGCCAGCGGCAGCGTGGTGTGCCGCCAGCGCAGCGCCTGGTTGACGGCCCCGGGCAGGCAGTAGGTGAGCACCGGCAGGACGAAGGTCTCGGTGTCCCAGAAGCTGTGGCCGTCGTAGCCGGGGCCGGTCAACCCCTTGGCGGGGATGGCCCGCTCCTCGCTGCGGGCGCCGGCCTGGAGGACGTGGAAGACGGCGAACCGGACGGCCTGCTGGAGTTCGACGTCGCCTTCGATCTCGACGTCGCTGGTCTCCCAGAACTCCTTGAGGTAGTCGGCCTGTTCGGCGGCCAGACCGTCCCAGCCGGTGTACCGGGCGGCGGTCAGCGCGGCCTCCACCTGGTCCCGGACGGCGGGCAGCGAGCGCGTCCCCGACCAGCCGTAGGCCATGAACTTGACCAGCCGCAGCCGCTGTCCGGGCCGGAGCACGGTGGTGACGCTGATCCGGCAGTGGTCGGCCTCGGCCTCGGCGACGGTTTCGAGCTCATCCGGGCCCTCGATCACGTGGTCCATCCCGGCGGCGACCCGGATCGCGCTGTAGCGGGTGCGGTGCACCAGGACGGCCTTGGTGCCGCTCGCGTGGTGCACCTCGGGCTGCAACGGCGCCTCCAGCACGGCGGAGGCCCGCGGATCGCCCTCGGGGCCGCCGGGCAGCTGCTCGTTGGCGACCAGCTCGGACTGGAGCACGATCCGCACCGGCCCGTCCACCGCCTCGACGCTGTACTCGACCGCGGCGACCGCGCGCTGGGTGAGCGAGACCAGCCGGGAGGAGCGCACCCGGATGGTCCGGCCGGCCGGGGAGGTCCACTCGGCCTCGCGGTGCAGCATCCCCTCCCGGAAGTCCAACCAGCGCTTGTGGCGGATGAGTTCGCCGTAGCGCAGGTCGAAGGGCTCGTCGTCGACCAACAGCCGGATGATCTTGCCGTTGGTCACGTTGATGACGCTCTGGCTGGACTCCGGGTAGCCGTAGCCGCCCTCGCCGTACGGCAGCGGGCGGAGCTCGAAGACACCGTTCAGGTAGGTGCCGGGGAGGCCGTGCGGCTCGCCCTCGTCCAGGTTGGCGCGCAGGCCGATGTGGCCGTTGGAGAGCGCGAACAGCGACTCGGCGCGGGCCATCGCGGTCAGGTCCAGGCCCTGCTCTGCGATCTGCCAGGGGTCGACGGAGAAGTTGTCCAAGCCACTCATGCGCCCACCTCGCTCCGCTCGGCAGCCGATGACCGGCACGCGCGCCTCTCGATGATGAGCTCACTCCGCTCACTCATGCGACTACCCCGCTCCACTCACTCATGCCTGCTCCTCCAGCAGTTCGGCGAGGTCGTCGACGACCACGGTCGCGCCGTCCCGGCGCAGTTCGGCGGCCTGCCCGGTGCGGTTGACCCCGACCACGGCCCCGAAGCCGCCCGCCCGGCCGGAGGCCACCCCGGCGAGCGCGTCCTCGAAGACGGCGGCGTGCGCGGGCTCGACGCCGAGCGTGCGGGCGGCGTACAGGTAGGTGTCGGGGGCGGGCTTGCCGGGCAGGCCCTCGCGCTGGGCGACGACGCCGTCCACGATCACGTCGAACAGCCCCTCGATGCCCGCCGCCCGCAGCACGTCCCGGCAGTTGGCGCTGGAGGACACCACGGCGCTGGGCAGCCCGAGCGCGCGCAGCCGGTGCACGTACGCGACCGAACCGTCGTACGGCTGGACGCCCTGCTCGCGGATCAGCCGCAGGACGGTGTCGTTCTTGGCCCGGCTGATCCCGTGCACGGTAGGGGTGTTGGGCGGATCGGCGTCGGTGCCCTCGGGCAGGTCGACGCCCCGGCTGTGCAGGAACGCCCGGGTGCCGTCCAGTCTCGGGCGGCCGTCCACGTAGGTGTCGTAGTCGGTGACGGCGTCGAAGGGGACGAACTGCCCGCCGGTGCGGGCGGCTTCGGCGCGCAGGAAGGAGTCGAAGGTGTCCTTCCAGGCCGCGGCGTGCACTTTGGCGGTCTGGGTGAGGACCCCGTCGAGGTCGAAGAGGAAAGCGCGGATGTCGTCCGGTAGCCCCAGCATGGGTGCAGTCTTACCCGGGAACGCGGGGAAGCCGCCCATTTCCCGGCGGCGCGTCGCGGGAAGGGCGGCTTCCGGTTGCCCGGGTGCTCGTGGGTGGCCGGGTGGGCTCGTGGGTGCCCGGCGCTGGTACGGCGAGGGTGCCCGGCTGCTGTTACGGCGAGTCTGGCATCTGCGCCTCGGCGGCCTCCGCCACCGCGAACACCGCGCCCTGCGGGTCCTGGACGACCGCCATCCGGCCGGACTGCATGTCGAACGGCGGCTGGATCACCGAGCCGCCCGCCTTGACCAGGGCGTCCACGGTGGAGTCGGTGTCGTCCACCGAGAAGTAGGCCATCCAGTGCGAGGGCGTGCCCGCCCCCAGGTACTTGGGGATCGGCTGCATGCCGCCCACCGTACGGTCGCCGGCGTTGAGCGAGAAGTACCCCTCCATGCCCTGGATGGTCGCCGGGCGCAGCCCGAGCGCCGGGAGGTAGAAGCGGCCGGCCGCGTCGGTGTCGGCGGTGTTGAGCTCGTTCCAGACCAGTGCGCCGGGCTCGTTGACCACGCCCGCGCCGATGAAGTCCATCGCCTGCCAGACGCCGAACACCGCGCCGGTCGGGTCGGCGGCGACCAGCATCCGGCCGATCACGCCGACGTCCATCGCCGGGTAGAGGATCGTGCCGCCGTGCTCGGCGATGGCGGCCCCGCTCACGTCGGCGTCGTCCGAGGCCAGGTAGGTGGTCCAGGCGACGGGCGGCAGCGGCTGGCCCTCGGGCGCGGACCGCGCCATGATCCCGGCGACCGGTCGGTCGTTGAGCATGCACACGGCGTAGCCGCCGAACTCGGCCGGGCCGACCTCGCCCTGCCAGCCGAACAGGTCGCGGTAGAAGTCGAGCGCGGCCTGCTGGTCGCTCGCCATCAGGTCGATCCAGCACGGGGTGCCGGGCTTGTACGGAGCGGTGACTACGGGCATTGCTGGGCCTCCCGAAGGCAGTGGTCGCCGGCGTGGTCGTCGGGGCGGGCGGGTCCCGGCCGCCCGGTGCCGGGCTGCCGGTGCCGGCCGTCAGCGCGAACGGCGGGTACACCGCCCACCATCGGCCCGGCGCCGCGATCCCGCCACCGGACGGCGCCCTGGCGGGCGATCGGACGGGCCCGGGGCCCGTTGGCCGCCGGCGGGCCGTTCACGCGGTGTCGTGCCGCTCACGCCGCCGTAGGGGCCGTTCACGCGGCGTCGTGCCGCTGGGCCGTGACGAAGTACGGCTGCACCTTGCCGCTCTGCGCGTAGTCCTTGAGCCGGACCAGCAGTTCGGCCCAGGTGCCGGCGACCAGCGGGACGCCGTCCTCGCTGCCCGGCTGCCAGCCGCCGTGCCGGAACAGCAGCCGGGTGCGGCCGGGCTCGTCGGGCTGGTCGGCGAGGTCCCAGCTGATCCAGGTGCCGGCCCAGTGCGGCGGGAAGGCCCCGGCGTTGGCCCACACCACCCGGTCCAGGTCGGCCCGCTCGCGGCGCAGCCGGAACGGCTCGGGGACGCCGGGGAAGTCGAACAGCAGGACGTCGCCCTCCCGGTCCACGCCGGTGGTCCACCAGCTGGTCAGCCCGTCGTGCGTGTTGAGCGCGGCGAGGACGACGGCCCGGGGTGCGGCGATGTCGAACTGGAGGGCGATCTCGGGCATGGGGGTCCGCCTTTCGGTGCGCGCCCCCCTTGTCCGTGGGCCGGGTCCGGTGTGCCGGGGTCCCGCGCGTCGGGCCCCCGTCCCTCAGGTCGCCCGGGCCGGGCGCCTCCCCGGTTTCTCCGGCCACCATGGCACGACCCCCGGGCCCGCGCGCCCTGGACGGCGCCGGCCCGGGGGTCGTCCCCACGGCTCGGGTGCGGTCAGCCGCCGCTGCCGTAGGTGGTGTTCGCGCAGATGTCGTCGTCCGCCGAGCGGGCGTCGTTGGTGACGGTGGTCGGCAGCGGCGCCGGGGGCGCCGGGGTGCCGTTCGCGGCCGCGCCGCCCGTCCCGGCGGCCGGGCCGGTGGCGCCGCCGCCGTTGGCCGCCGAGAAGTCCTTGCCGACGATCAGGGTCACGCCCGCCGAGTTGCCGGCCTCGACGCTGGCGCCCGGGAACAGCGCGGCGACCTTGTCGGCGTTCGCCTTCTGCCCGGAGCCGTACTCGATCATGGTGGTCTTGTACTTGGTGCTCGCCGCCTGGCCCGCCGTGGTGGCGACGAACTTGGCGGCCTTCAGCTGCGCGGTCGCCTTGCCGGCCAGGCCGTTCTCGGTCGTCCCGTTGTAGACCGCCACCTTGATCGACGAGTTGCCGGCGTCCGCGGCCGGCGCGGCGGGCGCACTGGACGCGGCCGACTGCGACGCGGCCGGTGCGCTCGGGCTGGCGGCGGCATCCGGCTGCTGGCCGGTGGCGTTCTGCCCGTCGATGGTCTGGTCGGCCTTGAGGGTCTCCCAGAGCTTGTTGGCGTCCGGCTGGACCAGGTCGAGGTCCTTGTCCTGGGTGCGGTAACGCCAGGGCGCCGTCACGAACTTGAGGTCGTGCATGTCGATGTTCTTGAGCGACAGCCCGAAGGAGAGCAGCTTGTCCGCGGAGGCCAGCCCCGGGTCGACCACCAGCGACTTGGTCGCGGCGTCGGCCAGCGGCAGCAGGTTGGTGGGGCTCAGCCCGTCCTTCTTGACCTTGCTCGCGAGCGAGCTGAGGAAGGCCTGCTGGCGCTTCATCCGGCCGATGTCGGAGCCGTCGCCGATGCCGTGCCGCAGGCGCACGTAGTCCAGCGCCTGCTGGCCCTGCACGGTCTGCTTGCCCTGCGGCAGGACGAGGTCGCCCTTCCTGTGCAGGTTGGGGTTGACGTCGCCCTCGTAGATGGCCTTCGGCAGGCAGACGTCGACGCCGTTCACGGCCTTGGTCATCGCGGAGAAGCCGTTGAAGTCGACCACGATGGTGTGGTCGACCCGGATCCCGGTGAGCTTCTCCACCGTGTTCTGGGCGCAGGCCGGGTTGCCGCCGTCGCTGCCGCCGACCGAGAAGGCCGCGTTGAACAGGTCGCTGGACGCCCCCTTGGTCCACTTGCCGTTGGGCAGCTTGCAGGGCGGGATCGGGACCTTCGCGTTGCGCGGGATCGAGATGCCCACGGCGTGCTTGTGGTCGGCGTAGACGTGCAGCAGGATCGTGGTGTCCGAGCGGGCGCCGCCGTCCTCGCCGCCGCCGAGGTCCGAGTTGTTGCCGCCGCGGCTGTCCGAGCCGATCAGCAGGACGTTGACCGGCTTGTTGCCGTCCGCGTCGGCCTGCGCCTCCGGCGGGCGGTCGGTGGCTATCGCGTCGCCATCAAAGGACTTGATGTTGGCGTTCAGCTTGAAGTAGATCGCCCCGCCGGCGCCCGCGATCAGCACCAGCACGCCGGCCGCCGACCAGGCGACGATCTTCTTCACGTTCTTCTTGGGCTTGCGGCTGTTGCGCGCCGCCGCCCGGCCGCCGCCGGCCGCCGCCGCCTCAGGCCTGCCGCCGTCCTTGCCCGCGCCCCGACCGCCGTCCTTGCCCGCGTCCTTGCCCGCGTCCTTGCCGCCGTCCTTGCCAGCGCGGCCAGCGCCCTTGCCCTGGGCGGCGCGTCGGGCCTCCGCCCGGCCGCCGGTACGCGGCGGCGGCACGGACCCATCGCTCCCCGTCGTGAGCGCGCCGGGTGCGTTCTCCCCCCGAGCCGGGCCCTCGCCCCACTGACCTGACATGCGCGTACCTTTCACCGACGGAAGCGACGCCCCGGACGATCTGGCGCACCGCACACAGGGAGACGGTCGGAGCCGTTCCCAGGTTGCACATACGAACATCGGTACAAACCGATGAACGTGGCTTCCGATCATATTTAGGCCCGACGCGGTCACTGACCTCCGGTCCACCACCAACCCCGGCCACCACGGCGCAAGCTCGCCACAGAACGCCCGAAACCAGCCGATTACGACGTGACCTACGCCACCTCTCCCCGCCCCAGCGGCACCATCCGGCACCACGCGCCGCACGTCCGCCGCCGCCCGGGACGGTCCGGGGGTTATCCTCACCCCGCCCCAGGGGGATGCCCCCGTTTCTCAAGGCCCGTTCGCTAGACCAGACTCAGCACCATGACCACCGATACCGCGGGGACGCCGACCGCGAAAACCCGGCCGCAGCCGCCCGCCGGACCACCGGACACCGCCCCGCCCGGAACCGGCGGGAGCGACTTCGCCCAACTGCTCGGCCGGATCAGCGCCGAGGCCCTGCTCGACCGACGCCCGGTCTACTACACCGTCCGCGCGGGCCTCGTCCTCGCCGCGTTCCTCGGCGGCTGGTGGGCCATGTTCGCCCTCGGCGACACCTGGCTCCAACTCGGCCTGGCCGCCGCGATGTCCATCGTCTTCGCCCAACTCGGACTGATGGCCCATGACCTGGCGCACCGCCAGGTGTTCACCGGGCGCCGCGCCGGCGAGATCGGCGGCCGCATCGTCGCCAACCTCCTGATGGGCATGAGCTACGGCTGGTGGATGAACAAGCACACCCGCCACCACGCCAACCCCAACCACGAGGAGCGGGACCCGGACGTCTCCCCCGACCTCGTCGTCTGGTCCCAGGACCAGGCCAGGAGGGCCAGCGGAATCGCCCGCTTCATCGGCCGCCGCCAGGCGTTCCTCTTCTTCCCGCTGCTCCTGCTCGAAGGCCTCAACCTCAGCTACAACAGCTTCCGCGCGCTGCGCAGCCCGATCATGAAGCGCCCCTACCTGGAGGGCTTCCTGCTGGTCGCCCACTTCGCCGCCTACCTCGGGCTGGTCTTCGCCGCCCTCCCGGTCGGCAAGGCCTTCGCCTTCCTCGCCGTCCACCAGGCGCTGCTCGGCGTCTACTTGGGCTGCGTCTTCGCCCCCAACCACAAGGGCATGCTGATGGTGACGCCCGGCATGCGGCTCGACTTCCTCCGCCGCCAGGTCCTCACCTCCCGCAACGTCCGCGGCGGCTACTTCATCGACGCCCTGATGGGCGGCCTCAACTACCAGGTCGAGCACCACCTCTTCCCCAGCATGCCCACCCCGGCCCTGCGCCGCGCCGCCGTCCTCACCCGCGACTTCTGCGCCGAGAAGGAGATCGCCTACTACGAGACCGGCCTCTTCCGCTCGTACCGCGAGATCCTCACCCACCTCCACCAGACCGGCGCCCCGATCCGCGCCGCGGGCTGACCCGCCCACGACCCACACCACACCGCGGCACCCCGGCTACTCGACCAGCCGGGGTGCCGCAGTGCGTTCACCGGCGGCGGACATGCAAAAGGCCAGGTCAGAGGGTTTCTGACCTGGCCTCGGTTCGGTGGGCCACCAGGGGCTCGAACCCTGAACCTACGGATTAAAAGTCCGCAGCTCTGCCAATTGAGCTAGTGGCCCGTGGCCCTCGTCCCGGTTGGGGAGGGCCACCGTGATCCTACCCGGTGGGGCGCAGGGCTCCGCCAGTGGATTGCGCGGGCGCGCCGGGGGCGGGGGGCGGAGCGTAGTGGGCGGCGCGGACGCGGCGGAGCCAGGATTCGGCGGGGCGCGGGTCCGGGGCGGCGGGGAGGACGCCGGGGCGGGCCAGGCGATCGGCGGCGTCGGCGAGCAGGGACTCGGCGACGGCGGGGCGGTCGGCGATGCGTTCGCCGAGGTCGCGGACGTGTCCGGGGTCGGCGAGGCGGACCAGGTTGTGGCCGGTCTCGTGCAGCCGGACGGCCTGCGCGACCAGCCGGACCAGGTGCCGGGCGTGCTTGGCGGCCCGGCCGCGGGTGGCGGGGTCGGTGGTGTCGCGGGTCAGCAGTTTGCGGAACTGCTGCTCTGCGTAACCGAGATAGGCCTTCCGGACGGCCGATTCGCTGAGGAAACTCGAGCGGATCTCAACCAGTTCGGCACCGAGCGGGGTGCGGATCTCGTACAGGTCGTCCGGCAGCCAGACGAGCTCGGAGGCGGTCGGGTTGCAGGACAGCGCCAGACGGCACCACTTGGCGGCCTCGTGCAGGGTGACGTCGGGCCCGGTGGTGACGTGCGACTCGGCCGGGCGGTGCAGACCGTGCAGCTCCTCGGTGGGGGCGGCGTACAGGCCGAGCCGGTCGACGTCGGAGCCGGCGTGGGCGAAGCCGTACGCGGTGGAGCCGACCACGCCGGCGAGCAGGACGGTGCCGGGGACGGCGGGTGCGGGTGCGTCGGGCATCGTCGGTCTCCTCTCGACCGGCAGGCTGGCAGGACGGTGCCGGCGGTGAGGGCGGTGGCGGCGCCGTACCGCATCCTCGCCGGTCCGGGCCGCTCCGGGCGAACGATTTCCGCGCCGGGGCCCGCCCCGGACGGTCCGCCGGGTAGCGTACCGACCATGTCGACCACCATCCCCGACGACGGCGTCCTGATCGTCACCGGCGCCGGCCGCGGCATCGGCGCCGCCACCGCCCTGCTCGCCGCCCGGCGCGGCTACCGGGTCTGCGTCAACTACCGCACGGACGAGGCCTCGGCCACCGCCGTGGTGGACGCCGTCCGGGCCGAGGGCGGCACCGCGCTCGCCGTCCGGGCCGACGTCACCCGCACCGCCGAGGTGGAGCGGTTGTTCACCACCGTGGACGCCGAACTCGGGCTGCTCACCGGCCTGGTGAACAACGCCGGCACGCTGGAGAAGCAGTGCCGGCTGGAGGACATCGACGAGGACCGGCTGAACCGGATCTGGGCCGCCAACATCACCGGCCCGTTCCTGTGCGCGGCCCAGGCCGTCCGCCGGATGTCCACCCGGCACGGCGGCCGCGGCGGTGCCATCGTCAACGTGTCCTCGGCCGCCTCGCGGCTCGGCTCACCCAACGAGTACGTCGACTACGCGGCCGCCAAGGGCGCCGTCGACTCGATGACCCGCGGCCTCGCGCTGGAGGTCGCCGCCGAGGGGATCCGGGTCAACGCCGTCCGCCCCGGCCTGATCCACACCGACATCCACGCCCTCGGCGGCGAGCCCGGCCGGGTCGACCGGGTCGCCCCCGGACTGCCGATGCGGCGCGGCGGACGGGCGGAGGAGGTCGCCGAGGCGATCCTCTTCCTGCTCTCCCCCGCCGCCTCGTACACCACCAACGCGTTCCTGGACGTCTCCGGCGGGCGCTGAAAGGTTCCCTCCGGTTTCCTTCCGCCGGCCCGCCCGCCGCCCGTACCGTGGGGCCATGACCGACGCCTTCATCGACATCCCCGGTGTGCGCAACTTCCGTGACGCGGGCGGGATCGGCGCCCTGCGGCGGGGCGTGCTCTACCGCTCCGGCTCCTTCCACACCCTCACCGACGAGGGCGCCCGGCGCCTCAAGGCCCTCGGCCTGCGCACCGTCCTCGACCTGCGCAGTCCGGTCGAGCTGGAGGTCTGGCCCGACCTGCGGCACGGCCTCGACCACGAGGCCCTCAACCTGCCGACCCTGCCCGCCAACCGCGAGGACGTCGACCAGCCCTGGCCCGAGGACCAGGCGGCGCTCTACCCCTTCATGGCCCAGACCGCCGGCCCGTCCCTCGCCGCCGTCGTCCGCCGCCTCGCCGCCCCCGGCGCGCTGCCCGCCCTCGTGCACTGCGCCGTCGGCAAGGACCGCACCGGCCTGACCATCGCCGTCCTGCAGTCCCTGCTCGGCGCCTCGGAGGCCGACGTCACCGCCGACTTCCTGCTCTCCAACGTCGGCCTCGGCCTCGACCGGGGCCCCACCCCCTACGTCGACGAGACCGGCACCGAACGCGTCTCCCGCCCCGTCACCGCCGAACTCCTCGCCTCCGCCCTGGGCTGGATCCACACCCGGCACTCCTCCCTCCCCGCCTACCTCCGCGCCCACGGCGTCACCGACGAGGAGCTGACCGCCCTGCGCGCCAACCTGTCGGCCTGACCGGGTAGCCGCAGATAGGACCGCCAGGCTCACTGGTGACCACCAGCCTGGGCTACCAACCAACCGTTCTGAGGTCAGCCTGCGGTAGCAACCCTCAGAACGAGGTCGGCCTCCTGGTAGTACTGCGCGGAGTTGAACAGACGGACGATGTGCAGGACCTCCTCCGGCGGTCGCCTGGCCGCACTGTGCAGAAGTGCGTCGGCAGCAACGACGAGCCCCTTTCCTTGGCAGGCCATCACGACATCCGGAATCCGGTGCACCGGGAGCTTGGCGCCGGCTTCGGCAAGAACCAGATGGGCATCCCGGTCACGTCCTGCCCGGAGGTGCCGGATCGCCTCATCAAGGCCGGCTTCAAACGGGGTGGAAGCCGCGACGTTCTGCCGGTCCCCCACGGGGAGGGGGACCGGCAGAACAGGCCCGCCGCCCCCCTTCGTCTCGGCGAGCCGGCTCTGCACGGCCTGATCGGCTGGCGCTTCTTCAGGAATGCGCTGCCTTTCGAGAGCTGTGGCCACAGGGATCTGACCGTCGGCACAGCTTTGGCCGTGGTGGCCACAGTGGGCGCACGTCCGGTGCTGTTCCTCCCTGCAACGCTCGCACGGCCGACGGGATGCCCGTTCGTGCAGTTGCTTCAGCTGAGGCCACGACCACGCCAGATCCCCGCCCGCATCCCCGCGCGCCGCTGTGTGAAGCCGCAAAAGCACGCCCAGAACCGGAACGTTCCGGGCATGCAGGTAGCCGCTGAGAGCACTCTCCGAAACTGTCAGACGTTTCGCATTGGCTGCCATGGTGCCTGGGTTGGGGGTGCCTGGGGGCACGTCCTTCGAATGCGGGTGCGGCTTGAGCCGACCGTAGAGCGCGCACATGGCCTTCGCGAGCTCCTGCTGCTCCGGCGTGCTCCCTTCAACAAAGCTCCCGCCGACTTGGCCAAGCGGTGGCACAGCCCCTCCTCAGTGTCCACACAGTACTGGCCACCCGAGTGTGTCCGATCAATCCGGCTGGGAGAAGGCGATCCTCTTCAGACTATCCGCGAAAGATCGCTGGCGGCTGGCGCCAGCACCGATCCCCGTTCTTAACTGGACCTGTCCACGTGGGTGGTCCGATGCACTGGGCCGCTTCCACGGCCATGCGCACTGCAGCCCGCGTGGACTCCCCTCGCACTCGACTGAAAGGAACGGCCATGGCGCTCCCCTCCTGGGAGGACACCAACCTCGGCTCGATGAAGCGAGTGGCTCTCTGGCTGGCTACCGCGGCCGGCGAGGGTGGGATCTTCACGTACGCGCAGCTCCGCGACGTGTTCCCGGGCGTGGCACAGATCGACCGCAGGGTGCGTGATCTCCGGAGCCGGGGCTGGCGGATCGACACTGCGCGCGAAGACACCCGTCTCGGCGCCAACGAACTGCGCCTCGTGGCCATCGGCGAAGCCGTCTGGGAGGACCGCAAGGGCCCTGGGAAGGACACGTCCGGGCTTACCGGCACCCGGCGCCGCGACGTCCTGGCCAAGGACGGCCACATCTGCCGCAGCTGTGGCATCTCGCCGGGTGAGGAGTACGCCGAGTCCTACGAAAGGTCCCAACTCGACATCGCCCGCCGCGAAGTACGTCTCGTGGACGGCACCACGGCTGTCGAGCTCATCACCGAGTGCCGGCGCTGCCGGGTAGGAGCCCCGCGGTTGGAGACCGACGTGGCCCAGACGATTGCGGAGATCTCCCATCTCGGCACGATGGAGCTCCGGATGCTCTCCTCCTGGGTTGATGGGGACAAGCGGGATTTCGGCAAGGTCGAGCTGCTGTGGGCGGCCTACCGCACCATGCCGGCGGACTCCCGGGCCCGTTTCAGGGCCGCACTCGAATCCAGCCTGGGTTAAGTCCTGCCCTGAGCCGTCCCGTACAAGCCGTCGCCATCATATGAAACAGCCCGTTTCCCACGCAGAGGAGAACTAGGTTCATGAGTCCGGACCTTGGTCGGCCGCCAATGGCCGCCTACAACCAGGATCTGGTGGAGAAGCGGCTCCGCGAGGCTTCCCTGGCCGGCGGGGTGCGTGAGTCGGTGAAGATCGAGTGGCGCAGCCAGCCGCTCAACGTCGAAGTCATCGACATGCCGACCGACAGCCTCTACTACAACCCAGGGACCCATCGCATCCGGGCCCAGCGAAGCCACGACCCCCGACTCAACGAAGCGCTCGATATCAGCCCCTGGAGTACGGAGAGCCAGGAGTACCTGCACCACCTGCTCCAGGCCAAACCGTCGAATCCCAACGAGACCGACCCCGACTTCTCAGAGCTGAAGAAGAGCGTCAAGGACTTCGGGCAGAACGACCCCGGTCTGATCACCCGGGACGGGATCCTCGTCAATGGCAATTCGCGACGTGCCGCGCTGAAGGAGCTCGGCCAGCAGACCATCCGAGTGGGAGTTCTCCCGGGCGACTGCACCTGGGCCGATATCAGCGCGGTGGAGCTGTCGCTCCAGCTGCGCAAGGACCACCGACGGGACTACTCCTACATCAACCGGCTACTGGCAATTGAGGAGCAGGTCGCCCTCGGCAGGCCAATCGGAAGCGTCGCCCACGACTTCCGGTCCAACTCGACCGCGTGCGAGCAGGACCTGTGGATCCTGTCCTGCATCCGCGAGATGATCGACCGCAGTTCCAGCGGGGGTATCGCCCTTCGGCTCGTCGATTTCGAAGAGCACCAGGAGAAGCTGAAGGAGCTCCGTCGGCGATACGCGAAGGAAGTTGCCGCGAACCAGCGGGAGAACGCGGAGCTGATCAAGGAGGCACGTCTCGCCGCCATGATCCTCGGCTTCTCCAAAACTGATGTCCGGGTCATCGAAGAGGATTTCCATGACCGGTACCTCAGTAAGCAGCTGCCCGAAGAGCTCCGGCAGCCCGCCGCCAAGAGCCCGTCAGCGGTGGCCATTCCGGGACTGAACCGGTCAGTGCGGCCCGCTGAGACGTCCAAAGTCGTGGCGGCAAAGGCCTTCACGGACTCGGTGCTCCGCTTCAAAGCAGCTGCGGCCGCAGCCGACAAGCTCCCCCCGGAGGAGATCAGGGCTGCTTCGCTGAGCGTCAAAGCCGCTCACGAAGCGGTCGAGGGAGCTCTTGACCCTGCTGGCCGCGATGCCCGGCTGCGGAAGCGGAAGCGAGCCGCACCGGACCGGCTGAACGACGCTGCCCAGGACATCGACCAGTGCATTACCGACCTGGTACTGTCCCGCGGTTCCCGCAGTCTCGACGAGGAAGCGTTCGACGAGGCCGTTCTCCAGCTCCGTGACGCCCTTGCCAAGCTGGCCAAGGAGGCACAGCGCAGCGTCACCGAAGCCGGGGATGGAGTCACCTGGTTGTTGAATGCCGTACGGCAGGAGAACTAGTGAGCCTGACAGCAGAACCGTCTCTGCAGATCGGCTTCGACGTCACGCGAACCCGGGGGGGGGGGGGCGCCGGCCGCCCCCCCCGCCCCCCGGGGTCGCCCCGCCTCCGCGCGCACCGCCACGCCCACATGCACCCGGCCCGTCCACGCCGACGGCCCGCCCCCACCCACCTCCGCTCGATCGGAGCCACGCATGTCACGACGGATACCCCTGCTGCTCAGCGCCGCCCTCGCGGCCGCCGTGCTGGGCGCCGCCCCCGCCGCCCACGCCGGGCCGCAGGCGCCCACCACCCCGACCGCCAGTACGCCCGGCACCCCCGGCACCCAGCCCTACGCCTCGTACTGGTACCCCTCCACCATCCTCAACTGGGACCCGGCCACCGACCCGGACGCCCGCTTCAACCGCTCCAGCGTCCCGCTCCAGCCGCGCACCAGCGACCCCGCCCTCAAGGCCAACCCCAACGCCCGCACCGGCGAAGGGAAGGTCGCCTCCCTGGTCTCCTTCGGGCCCACCTCCAACAACCCCTCCCAGGGCTCCGCCGACCCCAACTACTACGCCTTCGGCTACTGGCAGTACGTCGACAAGCTGGTCTTCTGGGGCGGCTCGGCCGGCGAGGGCCTGATCCTCGCCCCCAACCCGACCGTCATCGACGCCGCCCACCGCAACGGCGTCAAGGTCTACGGCACCGTCTTCTTCCCGCCCGCCGCCTACGGCGGCCAGCTCCAGTGGCTCCGCGACTTCGTCCAGAAGTCCGGCAACAGCTACCCCGTCGCCGACAAGCTCGCCCAGGCCGCCCAGTACTACGGCTTCGACGGCTGGTTCATCAACCAGGAGACCGGCGGCGGGGATTCGGCCCTCGCCACCGAAGTGCGCAACCTCATGCAGTACAGCAAGGCCAAGAGCGGCACCGAGTTCATGTGGTACGACGCCATGACCACCTCCGGCTCGGTCAACTGGCAGAACGCCCTCACCTCCGCCAACTCCCCGTTCCTCCAGGACGGTTCGAAGCGCACCTCGGACTCGATGTTCCTGAACTTCAACTGGAGCTCCGGCGGCCTGAACTCCTCCCGCGCACTGGCCCGGCAACTAGGCCGCAGCGAGTACGACCTCTACTCCGGCATCGACACCGAGGCCAACGGCTACAACACCGGCGTCGACTGGAACTCCCTCTTCCCGGCCGGCCGGCCGCACACCACCTCGCTCGGCCTCTACCGGCCCGAATGGACCTGGAAGTCCGCCACCGACCGGGCCGACTTCTACGCCAAGGACGCCCGCTACTGGGTCGGCGCCAACAACGACCCGTCCAAGGCCAACCCCGCCGACAACTGGCCCGGCCTGGCCGGCTACGTCGCCGAGTCCTCGCCGATCACCGCCAAGCCCTTCGTCACCAACTTCAACACCGGGCAGGGGGACTTCTACAACTCCGCCGGCACCCGGGTCGCCACCGGCGGCTGGAACAACCTGTCCCTCCAGGACGTCCCGCCGACCTACCGGTGGATGGTCGACTCCAGCGGCAGCCGGCTCACCCCGTCCGTCGACTTCACCGACGCCTACCAGGGCGGCTCCTCGCTGCGCCTCACCGGCACCCTGGACGCCGCCAACACCGTGCGGCTGTACGAGACCAAACTGCCCGTCGCCGCGAACACCAAGCTGGACCTGGTGGTCAAGACCCCGGCCGCCGGGCCCACCAAGCTCAAGGCCGCGGTCTCCTTCACCGACGCGCCGAACAGCTTCACCACGATCGACGTCGGCGCCAACTCCGGTACCGGGTGGGAGCGGCACACCCTCGACCTCGCCCCGTACGCGGGCCGCACCATCGCCCAGCTCGCCCTCCGGGCCGACGGCACCGACCCCGCCTACGACGTGCGGATCGGCCAGATCTCCGTCCACGACGGCGAGGTGGGCGCCCCGGCGGGGCCCAGCGGCCTCACCGTCCTCGGCGCGAGCGACGTGACGGCGGGCTCCAGCCAGTCGCTGCGGCTCTCCTGGACGGCCGCGCCCGGCGGCGACGTCCACCACTACGAGGTGTACCGGCGCAACGCCGACGGCAGCCGGACCTTCCTCGGCGCGACCCCCAACGACGCGTACTACGTCGGGCGGCTCGACCGGGCCGGCACCGAGGACGCCACCACCCTCGACGTCGAGGCCGTCTCCACCACCTACGGCCGCTCCACCGCCGCCTCCACCACCGTCGGCTGGACGGGCACGCCGCCCGCGACCGGCGGCAACCTGGCGCTGAACCGCCCGGCCACCGCCTCCGGCCAGTGCAACGCCAACGAAGGCCCGGCCAAGGCCGTCAACGGCACCGTCAACGGCGGCACCGGCGACAAGTGGTGCAGCCTGAACAGCTCCAAGTGGCTTGAGGTGGACCTCGGTTCGGCCAAGCAGCTGTCCAAGTTCGTGGTCAAGCACGCGGGCGCGGGCGGCGAGAGCGCGGCCTTCAACACCCGCGACTTCTCGATCCAGGTCCGCTCGAACACCACCGACCCCTGGACGACGGTCGCCGACGTCACCGGCAACACCGCGGGCACCACCACCCACCCGGTGACCACCACCGCCCGCTACGTCCGGCTGGTCGTCACCAAGCCCACCCAGAACACCGACCCGGCCGCCCGCATCTACGAGTTCGAGGCCTGGGGCCAGTAGCCGGGCACGCCGGCAACTCCCGCCGGGCGCGCGGCAACCGACCCCGCGCCCGGCCCCCGTACCTGCACCGAAAGGACCCTCCCCGTGCCGGTCACCATCACCGCCGTCGAGAACACCGACCTCTTCACCGGTCCCGAGGAAGCCCCGCGCCAACTGCTGCGGGTCACCCTCGACGGCCCGGCCGCCCGGATCACCGTCAGCGGTCCGGGTGTGCGCGGCGAGGCGACCGGCACGGGGCTGGTCGAAGTCCCACTGGAGCTCACCGGCGCCCCCGAGCCGGGCACCAAACTCCCCGTCACCGTCGAGGCGGAGGGCGCCTGCGTGGACGCCCTGGTGGAGGTCGCCGAGCCCGGCTGGACGATGTTCCTGGTCTCGCACTTCCACTACGACCCGGTCTGGTGGAACACCCAGGCCGCCTACACCTCCCCCTGGGAACTGCTCTCCGCCGACGCCACCACCCGGCCCCTCTGGGAGCGCAACGGCTTCGCGCTCGTCGACGCGCACATGGACCTCGCGCTGCGGGACCCGGTGTACAAGTTCGTCCTCGCCGAAGTCGACTACCTCAAGCCGTACTTCGACCAGCACCCCGAGCGCCGCGAGACCCTGCGCACGCTGCTGGAGCGCGGCCAGGTCGAACTCGTCGGCGGCACCTACAACGAGCCCAACACCAACCTCACCGGCGCCGAGACCACCATCCGCAACCTCGTCTACGGCATCGGCTACCAGCGCGACATCCTCGGCGGCGACCCGCAGACCGCCTGGCAACTCGACGTGTTCGGGCACGACCCGCAGTTCCCCGGCCACCTCGCCGCGGCCGGCCTCACCGGCAGCGCCTGGGCCCGCGGCCCCTTCCACCAGTGGGGCCCGATCCAGAAGAACTTCCGCGAGGCCAAGGACGACGCCCGGGTGATGCAGTTCCCGAGCGAGTTCGAGTGGATCGCCCCCTCCGGCGAGGGCGTGCTCACCCACTACATGCCGCACCACTACTCGGCCGGCTGGTGGATGGACTCCTCCCCGGACCTCGCCACCGCCGAACAGGCCGTCTACGAGCTGTACCGCAAGCTCAAGCCCGTCGGCGCGACCAGGAACCTGCTGCTGCCCGTCGGCACCGACTACACCCCGCCCAACAAGTGGGTCACCGAGATCCACCGCTCCTGGGCCGCCAAGTACCTCTGGCCGCGCTTCGTCTGCGCCACCCCGCGCGACTTCCTCGACGCCGTCCGGGCCGAACTCGCCGCCACCGGCCGCCGGCCCAGCCCGCAGACCCGCGACATGAACCCGGTCTACACCGGCAAGGACGTCTCGTACATCGACACCAAGCAGGCCCAGCGGGCCGGCGAGGTCGCCGCCGCCGACGCCGAGAAGCTCGCCACCCTCGCCGCCGTCCACGGCCTCGGGCAGTACCCGACCGCCGCCCTCGACAAGGTCTGGCGCCAACTCGCCTACGGCGCCCACCACGACGCCATCACCGGCTCCGAGTCCGACCAGGTCTACCTCGACCTGCTCGGCGGCTGGCGCGAGGCGCACGACCTGGCGGCCGCCGTCCGGGACGAGGCGCTGGACGTGCTGACCGCGCGGATCTCCACCGCCGGCGTCGGCTCGGCCGCCGACGCAGGGTCGGCCGACTCGGCTGTGGTCGTCACCAACACGCTCTCCTTCGACCGGACCGACCTGGTCGTCGTCCAACTGCCCCCGCGGACCGGGGCGGTACGGGTGCTCGACGACCGGGGCGAGCCCGTGCCGAGCACCGTCGACCGGGGGGCCCTGCGCTTCCTCGCCGCCGACGTCCCCGCGCTCGGCTGGCGCACCTGGCGGCTGGTGGAGGGCCCGGCGGCGGAGCCCTGGACGGCGGCCGAGGGCGTGGTGATCAGCAACGACCGCTACCGGGTGAGCGCCGACCCCGTCCGTGGCGGCGGCCTGTCCTCCGTCCACGACCTGCTGCACGACCGGGAGTTGATCCAGGGCGGCCGGATCGGCAACGAACTGCGGGTCTACGAGGAGTACCCGCAGCACCCCGACTTCGGCGAGGGCCCCTGGCACCTGGTGCCCAGCGGGCCGGTGCGCGGCTCCGGCACGGCCCCGGCCGACGTGCGCCGCGAGACCGGCCCGCTCGGCGAGCGGCTGGTGATCGGCGGCACCGTCGACGGGATCCGCTACGAGCAGACCGTCACCCTGTGGCGCGGCCTCGACCGGGTCGACTGCCGGACCAGGGTCGTCGACTACTCCGGCGCCGACCGACTGCTGCGGCTGCGCTTCCCCGTCGACCTGCCCGGCGCGCTGCCGGTCAGCGAGGTCGCCGGCGCCGGGGGCCGGGGCGGGGGCGCGCGCCCCCCCCCCCCCGCGCCCCCGCCGCCCCCGGGCCCGTGAGACCCCGCCCCCCCACAGTGGGGGGCCAGCGCCCCCCCGCGCGGGGGGGGGGGCGCCGTCGCCCCCCCCCCCCCCCAGCGCGGGGGCGCCCGCCCCCCCGCCCCCCCCCCGGGGGGGGGCGGACCCCGCGGCCGGCCGCGTCGGTGTCGGCGGTGTTGAGCTCGTTCCAGACCAGTGCGC
>NZ_JBHWIJ010000019.1:27545-55376 GCF_042732255.1 Kitasatospora sp. NPDC059803
GCGCCCGGGCCCGGGGGGGGGGCGGCCGGGGGCGCGGGGGGGCGGGGGGCGCGGGGGGGGGGGGCCCCCGCCCCCCCCCCCCCTCGACTCCGCCGAGGCGCCGTGGACCTTGGACAACCCGGCCAACACCTGGTTCGGCCTCGGCGCCACCGCGCGCGCCGTCCTGTCCGATCCGGCCGGATCGCCGCTGGGGGAGCGGGCGTTGGGCGTTGCCGAGGTGGTCGTCCCGAGCCTGGACGACGCCGCCGACGCCCGCCCGCTGGTGGTCGCCCTCGCCCGGGTCGGCGTCACCGCCACCACCTCCGGCGCCGACTGGGCCCGGTACGGCTGGCTGGACGTCGACTCCAACCTGCCCGACTTCCGGATCGTCCTCGGCGGGCCGGAAGAGAACGACGCCGCCCGGGAGTTGATCGAGCGGGCCGGCGAGGAGTACGCGAGCGTCCTCAAGACGCACGGCGCGGTCTGGGTGCCCGCGCTCACCCCGCTCGCCGAGGTCTGGCAGCCCGGCGCCGACCTGCGGGACCTGCGGGCACTGCCCGCGCTGGTCGTCGCGGACGCCGCCGCGCTGGTCGCGGACCTCGCCGACGCCCGGATCAGCGCCGTCTGCCCGTCCGAGGTCGTGGACCAACTCGCCGACCACACCGTCGCGTTGCTCAGCTTCGGCCTGCCCGGCTTCGCGGTCGACACCACCGGAGCCCTGCACCTCTCGCTGATGCGCTCCTGCACCGGCTGGCCCTCCGGCGTCTGGATCGACCCGCCCCGGCGCACCCTGCCCGACGGCGCCTCCTTCCAACTCCAGCACTGGACGCACGAGTTCAGCTACGCACTGGTCGGCGGCCCGGGCGACTGGCGGAGCCAGACCCTGCCCGCCCAGGGCCAGGAGTTCAACCACCCGCTCTACGCCCGGATCGCGCCGCCGCAGGACGGCCCGCTGCCGGCCACCCTCTCCTGGCTGCGGATCGAACCGCAGCGCGAAGTCCTGCTCGGCGCGCTCAAGCCCGCCGGCAACCCGATCGCGCACGGATCGGCGGCGGTCGTCGGGCGTGAACTCGCCGTCCGGTTGGTCGAGTCGACCGGCCTCGGGCGTACGGCGGAACTCGGCGGCGCACTCGGGCTGAGCCACCTGCGGCCCGCCGACCTGCTGGAACGCCCCCTCGGCGAGGCCGTCGAGCGCGTCGACCTCGCCGGCTCGCAGATCGCCACCTTGCTCGCCGCCCCGGGCGTCGCCGCCGAACCCGGCGGCCCGGTCCTCGGCCCGGTCGCCGAACCCGCGCAGCCCGTCCACGCCCGCTACTGGCTGCACAACCGGGGCCCGGCGCCGCTCGGCTACCTGCCGGTCTCCGTCGGCGCCTCGCCCGGCCTGCTGCGGACGGACGGCGAGGCGGTCGAACTCTCCGTCGCCCTGTCCTCGCAGCTGCGCGACGCGGTGGTCGAGGGCACGGCCGTCGTCCTGCCGCCCGAGGGCTGGCAGACCAGCCTCGGCAGCCGCCCCTACCGGCTGGAGCCCGGCGGCCACCTGCGCTTCCCGGTCACCCTCACCCCGCCCGCCGAAGCGCTGCCCGGCCTGCACTTCGCCGCCGTCCGGATCGTGCACGACGGCCAGGAGATCGAGGACGTCGTGACCATCGCCGTCGGCGACCTCCCCGGCCTGCTGCCCGCCCCCGGCGACACCCCCGAGGACTGGACGATCGCCCAGGGCACCAAGGCCACCACCGGCCGCGACACCGGCCTGGACGTCGCCGTCTCCGAGGAGACCCTGCGCGTCACCCCGGGCGGCCGCACCACCCTCGGCCTCACCCTCACCAACCGCACCCGCGGCGAGATCCGCGGCGAACTGCAACTCGTCTCCCCCTGGGGCACCTGGGAGGCCATCGCCGACCCGGTCCGCGGCTTCACCGTGGCGGCCGGATCGTCCTCGACCGTGGACTTCGAGATCGCCGCCCCCGAATCCACCGACCCCGGCGCGTACTGGGCGCTGGCCAAGGTGATGTGGTTCGGCCGCTGCCAGTACGCCCCGACCGTCGCCCTGGAGGTGGAGGCATGACCCTCGGTCTGCTCGACGGCCGGCCGCTCCCGCGCACCGCCCTCGACCACCGCCTCGCCGCCCTCCGCACCGGCCCGCGTTCCACCGCCCTGCCTCAGTCCGGCAGTTCGGAGGGCCGCCAGCTCACCCGCTGGGTCGCCCAGGTGCTGCTGACCGAGGCGCTGTGCGAGGCGGTCGCCACCGAGCGCGACCTGCCCGTACGGTCCACCGGACCGGCGCGCCTGGACCAGCAGGCCGCCGTCGAACTCGGCTCCATCACCGCCGCCGCCTACGAGGGCAGCGCCGCCGTCCGGGCCGTCTACGCGGCGGTCACCGCCGACGTCGAACCCTCCGCCGCCGACGTCGCCCACTACCGCACCCTGACCACCCGCCCGCCGTCGTCCGTCTGGCACCTCGCCCTGCCCGACGGCGAGTTGGAGGCCGACCCCGACACCCTGCCCGCCGCCCTCGCCGAAGCCCTCCGCGAGGCCGCACCCGGTACCTGGGTCACCGCCGGCCCCTGGACGGCCGCCCTCCTCGCCGTCCGCACCACCCCGGAGGAGCGCGACCCCACCACCGACCTAACCGAAGCCGCCCGCCGCGCCGCCTTCGTCCGCTGGCTCGACCACGAGCGCGCCCAACGCCTCACCCTCGTCGAGGGATTGGAGCACCCCGGCGACCCGGCCCAACCCGACAACCACCACCGCCACTGAGGCGCCGCCCCCTCCGCCGATCTCGACGGTGGCCCCGGCGAGGTCGGCGAAGGGGGCCGGTGGCCAGGCTCAGCCGCCGCCCACGCCGCCGGTCGAACCGCCGTGCCCGTACCGGAAGTGGTTCCACGAGCGCCGGTCCGAGACCGAGGGCGGGGGCGGCGGTGCGGGGCGCTGGTGGTGGCTGACGTGCAGGTCCACCTCGACGGCGGGGGAGAGGGCCTCGCGCAGCTCGCGGTGGAGCGCAGTGGTGTCGGTGTCCTGGGGCAGGGGCCGCTGGGGGAGCTCGCCGCGCTCCAGCAGGACGGTCAGCGTGATGGTGACGGACCTCGGGCGCGGGTCGCCGTCGTACGGCTCCTCTGTGGAGTGGTCGATCCGGATCCGTCGCACCTCGGTGACCGGCATCGGCCGGTCCGCCCGGGCCCCCCGGACGAGGACAACAGTGGCCGGCTCGGCGGAGGGCGCGAAGCGCAGCCGGTGCACGGTACGGAAGACCAGGCGGACCATCAGCGCCCACCCGATGACCGCGCACGCCCCACCGGCGATCCCGGCCGCCGCCCACACCGGGCCCCATCCGGTGCCGGCGAACAGCATGCCGATGTCGAGGGGAAGGGAGAAGAGAGCACCGTACAGGAACAGCACCGGTGCCGCGATCACGCTCTGGAGCGCGGCCGTGAGGGCGTACCGGAGCGAGCCGCCCCGCTCCACGAGGACCAGGTCGAGCACGCCCGGGTTCGAACGATCCATCAGAACACGCCGCATGACGCAACGGTAGAAGTGCGCGGCGCGCTGCGGAAGTACAAGGCGCCGACCGGCCGGCCGCGAGCCGCTACGGGTCGCCCCGACTCGGCAGCCCCCGTCAGGCGATCTTGCACGGCACGTAGGCGTGCCCCAGCTGAACGGCCGCGCCCAGGCGGTGGTTTCCGTCCTGGATGCTGATGCCGCCCCCGTCGACCCGGATCTTGATCGGTTCGAGTGCGGCGCTGTTCTTCATGCCGGTGACGGCGGCGCCGAGCCGCTTCTCGACGAGCCCGCCCGCCACGGTCTGCGCACGGCCGCTGGCCTGCTGCAGCAACGCGACGCTCACCTCGACCAGTTGGCCCGAACGCACACCCTGCGCCTCGAAGTCCTGCAACTGGTCGATCTGCGCACCCTGGAAGGCCCCGGCGCCCGCCCGGACGTGGAAGCTGGTGTCCCGCTGCCGGGAGAAGTGGCCGCTCAGGTCCGCCTGCGCCTGCTCCGGACCGACCTCCATGTTGACGAGCTTGTAGTAGGTCTCCAGGTCGTCGTCGACCTTGATGTACCCGTAGCTGCCGTCCTCGTCGAAGATCACGCGCTCCTCGGAGCCCGCGAGTTGGTAGATCTTCTCGTAGTACTCCTTGGTCAGCTTCTCGTCCAGGACGAGCCGCAACCCCGGATAGTCCGGGTCGACGTGGGTGTGGTCGCCCTCCTCCCCGGCGGGCTTCGCCGCAGGGCGCCGCTGCACCGAGGGCCCGACGGCCTGCGTGCCGTGCGCGTGCGCCGCGTGCTCCGCCTCGGACTCCCGGGCGAGCGGCCGGGACAGCACCCGGGAGGCGTTGGCCTCGGCCTCGCGCTCGAAGCGGTCGGAGGGGTCGCTGACCCGCAGTCCCGTCCCGTCGTCGGTGCCCGCGACAGGGCCGCTGCGCTGCTGGATGACGTGGGTCAACTCGTGCGCGAGCGTGTGCTTGTCGCCCCCTCCGGCGCCGAGCACGATGTGGCTGCCCGAGGTGTACGCGCGGGCGCCGATCCCCGCCGCCGACTCCCGGGCGGTCGCACCCGTGTGCAGCCGGACATCGGAGAAGTCCGCACCCAGCCGCGTCTCCATCTCGCTCCGGATCCCGTCGGCCAAGGGCGTGCCGGCGCTCCTCAGCACCTCGTGGACGGCAGAACGCTGTACGTCGGCCGCGGCGTGCTCGTGCTGCTCCTGTTCCTGCTCCAGCATCCGGCTCACCGCGGCATTGCCCACGGCCCGCTGCATGGCGGTGAGCGCTGCCGGAGTCACCGCCCGGGCACCGGACGGCAGCCGGGCGGGAGCCGCGGGCCGACTGCTACGGCCCGGTCGTCGGTCGGCGGCAAACGCACTACCGGAGTCATGGGCACGCACAGGAAAGGCCCCTTCGAGGGATCGGCGACAGTCCCTCCCAGTCTGTTCGACCCCGCACCTCCGGCGGAAGGTACGCCAGGGCAACGTCCGATGTCCCCAGGGGCCACACCCGTCGTCAGCCGGCCGAGCTTGGACTGATGGCTTGGCTAGGCTGTCGGCATGATTCGCGCAGTGGTGTTCGACGTCGGCGAGTGCCTGGTGGACGAGACCCGGGAGTACGGCACCTGGGCGGATTGGCTGGGCGTGCCTCGGCACACCTTCGTGGCACAGTTCGGGGCGGTGATCGCCGAGGGGCGCGACTACCGCGAGGCCTTCCAGGTCTTCCGCCCCGGTTTCGACCTGTACGAGGAACGGGAGAAGCGGGCGGCGGCCGGTCAGCCCGAGACGTTCGGCGAGGAGGATCTGTATCCCGATGTCCGCCCGGCCCTGGCCCGGCTCCGGGCGGACGGCCTCTGGCTGGCCATCGCCGGAAACCAGACCGTGCGGGCCGGGGCGATCCTTCGCCGGCTGTTCTCCGCCGACGTCGACCTGATCGGCACGTCCGACGACTGGGGCGCGAGCAAGCCGGACCCCGCTTTCTTCGAACGAGTCGCCGCAGTGGTTCCGGCTGATCCGGGCGAGATCCTCTACGTCGGCGACCGCCTGGACAACGACGTCCTGCCCGCCGCCCGCGCGGGGATGCAGACCGCGCTGATCCGCCGGGGACCGTGGGGCTGGATTCAGCAGCACGACCCCGCAGTCGACCGCGCGACCCTCCGGATCGACTCGCTCGCCCAGCTGCCGGAGCTGATCGCGAAGGCTAACGCCGGAGCGAACTGAGCGTCGCGGACCACGAGTAGAGGCGGTCGTCGACCCGCCGCGCTCGCCCCGAGCGCGGCGGGCTGAACTGCTTCGGATACCGCGGTTTGTGTCGCCGTCGGACTTACGGGTGGTGCCGCGGCCGGGCCTGCACGGCGGCGGCCTGGTGTCGGCCCGTTGCTGCTGCGCGGCGGTGCGGACTGACCGGGCTACCGAAGGACGCGGACCATGACGGCGTAGAGCGGGGCGTCTTCGAACGGACGGTGCTCGCCGACCTTTTTGTATGCCCAGCGTTCGTACAGTGCCAGGACACGAGGGTGGGTGACGTCGACGTAGAGCACGGCCAGCGCCTCGGCCCGCTCGGACAGCAGTGCATTGTGTGTCTGCTCGGCGATGCCGAGCTTCCGCCAGTCGGGGCGCACCATGACCTCGGACACGGCGAACGTCGACGTGTCGGCGGGCGGCGGCATGTGGGGGCGCCACCACTCGCGGCCGTCTTCCAGCGGGGCGCCGTAGGAGTAGCCGACCGGCTCGTCGGCGTCGTAGGCCATGACACAGCTGTAGCCCGGCCGGGACGTCCAGTGCTTGGCGAACCAGGGGAAGCGCTGGACGAAGGGGTCGTCGGCTTGCTCCCGATAGGCGTCCGCGTGGACGTCGATGAGCAACTGCGTGTGGTCGGCGGGAATGCTGCCGGCCTCGTAGCGGCGGAGGGCTATCGTCACTGGGTGTCTCCCTGGGCGTGGACTCGGTCGGTCCACTCTCGCGTAGCCGCCGAGGTCGGTGCCAGGGTGATCAGGCCGCGGTGGAAGTCGCCGAGGAGAGTGCGCAGCCTCGGCGGAAGCGGGTCGGCGCCCATCAGGGCGTACACGCCGGTGGCGGTGACGATGGCCTGTTCGACTTCTCCTTGTCCGAGCTGGGCAAGCGCGAGGCGGGCGGTGGCGGACGCACGGTTGCGGCGGAACTGTGGGGGGATCCCGGCCAGGGCACGGTGTGATGCGCTCTCGGACTCTGCGCTGTCGTCGAGGTGCTGATGGACGACAGCACTCAGCGCGAACAGTTCGGCCGGCCCGTAGAAGTCGGTCCACGGCGGACGCTCGCGGCTGTCCGCGCGGCCCAGCGCATCACGGGCGTGTCCGAGGCAGCGCAGGGCGGCCTGCCGGTCGCCTGCGGTGGAGTGGGCGATCGCGGCGCGGGCGTGCGCGAGGGAGGCGAGGAACGGGTCGCGGCGGGTTGCCCCGGCGTCCTGGGCGGCTCGGGCGGCTGACAGGGCGGCCGACGGCCTGTTGCGTTGATAGCCCACCATGGAGAGGCAGTTGAAGACTCGCATTGCGGTCACGTGGTCGTTTCCGAGACCGGCGAGGCGCAGAGCCGTCTCGAAATACCGCTCGGCGTCGTCCAAGCGGCGGTCGTCGATGCAGGAGAACCCGGCCGTGGCGGTGTAGTCGGCGGCGAGGCTGTAGAGACGTCGTTGGACGCCGCCGCTGATCGTTTTGTCCACCTTGCTGAGTGCCTGATTGGCGCCGGTCCGCGCGGCCGCCCTCGCTGCGGGCGGTGGCGTAAATGCCGTCGCCGTTCACCCCCGGTGCCTCGATGGGAGGTGCCGCCGTTGCCGCCCGGCTCGTGTGGTGGGTGGTCATCGCTGCTGCCTTGGTGGCGGGATTCGCCGCAGGGCGTGACCGTTGATGGCCACCGGTTGGCGTGGCCGACCGGCCCGCCGAGCTGGTTGCTCGGCGGGCCGGGAGCACCGTCGAGGCGGCAGAGGGATTGGCGTTCAGACGATCTTGCAGGGGGCGTAGGCGTGGCCCAACTTGGTGGCCGCGCCCAGGCGGTGGTTTCCGTCCTGGATGCTGATGACGCCCCCGTCTCGACCGGGAGGGTCCGCCGGGCTGCCTGGGCCTCGGGCGTTGGTCGCCGTGCACCGGACGGTTCCGGCTGTCAGCCGGCGAGCGTGGCGTTGACGAGTGCCTTGATGTAGGGGAGGTCGTTGCCGGTGCCCGTCGGGTTGAGGGAGTACACCACGCGGTGTCGGAGGTCGCGGGTGGCGAAGACGCCGTTGTCCCAGCCGGGGCGGGAGCCGGTCTTGCCCCAGGCGTACTCGCCGTTCGGGAGTTGGTAGCGCATGAGCCCGCCGATGCTGTAGCAGGCCGTTTGGCCGACGCAGTTCGTGTTGTCGGCGGCGTTCGGCACGTTCGGCACCTCGAACACCAGCTTCTGCTGGGCGGGCGGGAGCAGGCGGCCCCGGAACAGCGCGGTGATGAAGTGGTCCAGGTCGGCGGCGGTGGAGACGATGCCTCCCTCGGCCCACGGGTACGGGCTCTGCTCGGTCACGTCCTGTCCGTCGAGGTACACCTCCGCGTGGGGCGAGGGGATGGTCGGGTCGTCGGCGGCGGGCAGGCTGGTGTGGCTCAGGTGCAGCGGCCGGATGATCCTGTGCTCCAGCTCGGTGGTGAGGGAGTGGCCGGTGACCTTCTCGACGATCAGCCCGAGGACCAGGGAGTTGAGCCCGTTGTACTGCTGCTCGGCAGGGGGTGCGGGCGGCACGTCGGTGGCTGTGGCGAACGAGGCACGCAGGAGGTCTTCGGGCGTCACGGACTTGAACTGCCATCCGGGTCCGTCGTCCGGGCCGGGAGTCCGGGCGGGCTTGGGCAGGCCGCTCGTGTGGTCGAGGAGCTGGCGCACGGTGACGCGGTCGTACGCCTCGGGCAGCACCTCGGGGACGTACTGCCGTGCCGGTGTGTCCAGGCCGATCCGGTGCTCGGCGACGAGTTGGAGAGCCACGGTGTTGGTGAACACCTTGGTGACGCTGCCGATCCGGAGGTAGGCGCCGGCGGTGACCGGGCCGGCGGTGGCGTCCACGCCGTCCTGCCTGATGAGCGCGCCCGCAACGACGGCGTCGGGCAGGTGGTCGAGGATGCCCTGGACGGTCGGGTTCACCAGCGCCGGGGCGTTGGAAGCAGGTGTGGCGGCGGCCGCCGGCAGAGCCGCGCCGGTGGTGAGGGCGGTGGCCAGGGCGAGGGTGGTGACGGCGAGACGGATGCTCATCGGGGTTTCTCCGGGGCGGCGTTGACGGACTTGTTGACCTCGTCAACTCTGCTGCGTCCAGCTGCCGTTGCCCATCGGTGATCACCCTGATAACAACCCTGGACTGTCCCTGGGGGCGATCAGACGATCTTTGTTCCTGTCGGGTTGCTCTTACCGGCCCGACGGAGCGCGGCGCTGGAACGTGACGGCGCCGCTCAGGGCAGCAGCGAGACCTGGTAGTGGGCGATGGACCAGTCGTCGGCCGACCGGCGCAGCAGGACGCCGAGGTTGACGGTGAGGGTGGGGCGGTCGGGGAAGGCGAAGTCGACGCCCAGGTACCCGAGCAGGAGGTCGTCGGTGAGGCGGCGGGTCTCCAGGACGTTGTAGGCGGCGGTCATGCCGGGCGGCTGGGAGGCGTAGTACTCGGCGATGCCGGTGCGCCCGACGGTGTACGGGTGGAGGCCCTGGAAGATCGCGTCCTCGGTGAAGCAGTCGGCGACCTGTTCGGGCTGGTGGGCGTCGACGGCGGCCTTCCAGCGGTCGAGGACGGCACGCAGGACGGTTTCGTCGTTCATCGGGCGCCCTCCGGGAGGCCGGGGTCGTTGGGGTGGGGGGAGAGCGGGGTGACGGTGTCCTGGCGCCAGACCCGTAGCGGCATGGAGGTGAGCACCTGCTCCAACCGCTCCTCGTCGGGGGCGTTGAACAGGCCCCAGGTGCGCCATTCGCCGGGGGCGAGTGGCGGGCGCCAGAGCCGCAACAGGACACCTTGGGCGGCGAGTTGGCCCGAGCGCCGCGCCTCGCGGGCCCGGATGTCGGCGATCGCCTCCTCGGTGGTTCCGTCCGGGACGGTGGTCACCATGTCGACCAGGAATTCCATCGGCGTCCTCTCGTACGGGTCTACCGGAGTATCGAGGGGCGCAGGCGCCGGGGGTGCGGAGGCACGCCGGTCACGGCCGGGCGTCGTGGCCGGCGCGCAGGCTGAGGACGGAGCCGGCCAGGAGCAGGCCGACCAGGGTCAGCAGCGGGGCCGTCCAGGAGCCGGTGGCGGTGTGGAGGGCGGCGGTGAGGGCGGGGCCGGTGGCGGCGAGGAGGTAGCCGCAGGTCTGGGCCATGGTGGAGAGCGCGGCGACGTGGTCGTGGTCGGTGCCCCGGCGGGCGAAGAGGACGGCGGCCAGGGCCTGGCCGCCGCCCATGCCGATGCCGAGGATGCCGGCCCAGAGCGGAGCGCCGGTGGCGGGGGCGAGTACGACGCCGAGCAGGCCGAGGACGCAGACGGCCACCACGGCGAGCAGGTGCGGCCGCTGGTCGGCGCGGGCGGCGGCGAGGACGGGGGCGAGGAAGCCGCCGATGGCGAGGCCGAGGATGAGGACGGCCTGGTCGGTGCCGGCGGCGGTGCGGCTGAGGCCGGCGTCGACCAGGATCGAGGGCAGCCAGGCGAGGGTGGCGTAGAAGACCAGGGTCTGGATGCCGAAGAAGGCGGTGAGGCTCCAGGCGAGCGCGGTGCGGCCGACGGGCCGGCGGTGCACCGGCGCGGCGGCGGCTGGTATCCGTCGTTCCACCCGCAGCTGTGGCGCCATGCCCGCCGCCGCGAGGACGGCCGGGAGGATGGCGAGGCCGATCGCGGCCCGCCAGGACCACGCGTCGGCGACCGGCGCGACCAGGGCGGCGACCACGGCCGACCCGGTGCCCATCGCGAGGGCGTAGACGCCCATCATGGTGCCGATCCGCCGGGGTGCGAAGCGGGCCCGGACGAACACCGGGATCAGCACGTTGACGACCGCCACCGCGATGCCCACCAGCACCGTCCCCGCGTAGAGCCCGGGCAGGCCCGCCGTGCGCAGCAGCGCTCCGGCGACGAGCAGCACGCTCGCCCAGAACAGCCCGCGCTCCTCGCCGATCCGCCGCCGGGCGAGGGCGCCGAGCGGTGCGAACAGGCCCATGCACAGCGGGGGCAGCAGCCCGAGCACGGTGACGGTGCCCTGGCCCCAGCCGGCGACTGGCGCGAGCGGTCCGACCTGCCCGAACGCGACCCGGGTGTTGAGGCTGAGCAGGATGAAGCCGACGACGAGCAGCGCGCCGGAGGCGGGGGCGGTGTGGCCGGGTGAGGTCCGGCTGGGGGCGGAGGCGGTGCTGAGCGGCATGAGCGGCGAACCCTTCGCTGCGGCAGGAAGTTAGGCTTGCCTAAGCTTTCACGCTCAAGTGCGCTTGAGTGCAACCCGCCGGCCGTGAACCGTGAAGGAGACGACGCGTGGAGCAGCTCTACTCGATCACCGAGGTCGCGAAGGCCTTCGGCCTCTCCGTCCCCGCCCTGCGCTACTACGAGGACTGCGGCCTGATCGCCCCCGCCGCCCGCCGCGGCCGGGTGCGCCAGTACGACCGGGCGGCCCTGGAACGCCTCGCCCTGGTCCAGCTCTGGCACGTGGACGGCATGATCCCGCTCGCCGGGACGGCCGCCGTGATGGCGAGCGAGCAGGCGGCGGAGCGGAAGGCGCTGCTGGCGGCGCAGCGGGACGAGATGACGGCCCGCGCCCGCCGTCTGGAGCGCGCCGCGGCCGTCCTGACCCACATGCTCGACTGCCACCGCGACCGCCCGCTGGACTGTCCGGTCACCCACGCGCACATCGACGCCCGCGTCGACGCCGCCCTCGCCGGCGAGGAGCTGGCCGACGACTTCCTCCCGCCCGCGACCGGGACCGGGACCGGTTAGCTCAGCACCGCCGGCGTCGGCCCGTCGGGTCGCACGGTGATGCTGTAGGCGGAGCCGGTCGGGACGGAGCGGAACCGCACGGTGTGGGCGGGCAGCAGGAGTTCGAGCAGCGCGGTGGTCTCGCGGACGGCGAACTGGGTGCCGAGGCAGGCGCGGGCGCCGAGGCCGAAGGGGAGGTACGCGCCGAGTTGGGCGGGGCGGGCGCCGGTGGCGGTGAAGCGGGCGGGGTCGAAGCGTTCGGGGTCGGGCCACAGGGCCGGGTCGCGGTGGGTGAGGTAGGGGCAGACCAGGACGTCGGTGCCGGCGGCGATGCGGTGGCCGTCGATCACGTCGTCCTCGACGGCGTGCCGGGGGAGCAGCCAGGCCGGGGGGTAGAGCCGCAGGGCCTCGCTGACCAGGGCCTGCGGGTCCGCGCCGCGCGCCTCGGGGTGGCGGTCGAGGAGGAGGAAGAGCCAGGTGAGGGTGGTGGCGGTGGTCTCGTGCCCGGCGACGAGCAGGGTGACGAGTTCGTCGCGGATCAACCGGTCGGTGTACTCGGGGTGTTGGGCCGCGGCGTCGAGCAGGACCCGCAGCACGCCGGGCTCCTCGACGTCGGTCGCCGAGCGGGCCGCGTCGATGGCGGCCAGTGCGACGGCGTCGATCCGGGCGAGGTCGGCGGCGACGGCGTCCCGGGCGTCCCCGGCGTCCGTGGGCAGGGTCGGCATGGCCGCCACCACCCGTTCCACGGAGCGGAGTTCATGGTCGGTGCGGTCGTCCAGCGGCAGCCCGGTGAGGGCCCGCCAGACGGTGTCGAGGGCGAATCCGCGCATCTCCTCGCCGAGGTCGAAGGTCTCGCCGGTGCGCGCGTAGCCCTCCCAGCGGTCGGCTGTCCGGCGGGCGGCGGCGGCGATCCGCTGCTCGTAGCGGCGCATCCCGGTGCCGGTGAACTGGGACTGCAGCAGCCGCCGTTGGCGTTTCCAGGCGTCTCCGGTGGCGGAGAGCACGCCGTCGCCGACCAGCATCCGCGCGCGGTGCGAGCGCTTGACGTAGCGGTCGGGGTGGCGGCCGAGCACGTGCTGTACGGCGGCCGGGTCGGTGACCAGCACGGTGGGCGTGGGGCCGAGTCGGAAGGCGGCGATGCCGCCGATGCCGCGCTGCGCCCGGGCGAGCAGGTCGATGAGGTCGGCCTCCTCGGTGCGCCACTGCTCGACGGCCTCGGCGGCCAGCTCCGGTACGGGGCGGGTGTCGGTGGTCACGGGTGTTCTCCTCGGGGCGGCTGACGGTCCGTCGGCTCCGACTCTACGGACTCCGGGCCAGGGCTGCGCCGAACGGGTTTCCCGGCCGGCCGCCGCCCGCGCGGCAGCCGGCACACCGTGTGCGAACCGGTACGGTGCGGCGGGGCCGGTCGGCCCCGGCTCGCTGCGCGGATGGGAGAACGCATGTCCGGGACCAGGCACCTCGAAGGCGGCGCGACGGGACGAGCGGCCCGATGGCTGGCAGGCGCCCTGCTCGTCCCGGCCCTCGCGGCCTGCTCCGGTGGAGGCGGTGGGGGAGGCGGCACCGCCACCGTCCCGACCGGCCAGGGTGGAGGCGGCTCGTCAGGTCAGAACGGCGGCTCGTCGGGCCAGAACGGCGGCTCGTCGGGCCAGAACGGCGGCCCGGGCGGGACGGAGGACGCGCGGACCAAGGGGGGCGGGGGCGGCGGGGGGTTCGCGGACGCGGGTGAGGTGTCGGCGTCCGCCACGGGTGTCGGGGTCTACGCCTCCGTGACGCTGCGGAGCACGTCCACCAAGACCTTCACGGCCGTCCTCAGCCAGGTCACCGACTGCTCGGAGGGTGCCGCGCCCGCGACGCCGCCGAGCAAGGAGGTCACCGTGACCGGGGGCCGCAGCGCGCCGCAGCAGTTCGTCCTGGCGACCGGCAGTGCGACCGGGCGGCCGCTCTGTCTGACCGTGACCGTCGACGGCGAGAGCAGGTACATCAGGGCCGAGGGCCTGATCAAGGGCTCGGAGGGAGGCGGCGGCACCGGGACCCCGAACAGCGGCGGCACCGGGCTCCCGACCGGCGGAGGCGGTACCGGAACTCCCACCGGGAGCACACCCTGAGCGGGTGGACGGCGGGGGAGCCGGCCGACGGCGAACCGAAACCGCCGGAGGCTCCCCGGTTCAACTGGGTCGGCTTCCTGGCCTCGGTCCTCGGCCCGACCACCTTCGTGACCGCGTTGGTCTTCTTCCTCGGTTTCGCCTACACCGACTCCTTCTACCACTACTTCGGGCTGGACGCCGCCACGCTCGGCTTCGGGACGCCGGACCTCCTGCTCCGCGGCTCCCCAGCGCTTTACCTCCCGGTCGGGGGCCTGCTCTTCGGGGTGCTGCTGGTCGCGCTCGCCTACCACCTCGCGACCAGGCGGGGCGCCTCGCGCTGGGTCCGCCCGGCCTGCGTGCTGATCGCGGCGGCCGTGGCCCCGTTGCTGATCCTGGGCTTCCTCGCCGGCTTCGGGGCGATCGACCTCGGCCAGTACGCCGTCCCGCTGCTGATCGGCGGTGCCCTGCTGCTCGCCGTGCTGGCCCGGTTGTTGTTCGCGCGCGTCACCGGGAGCCCGTACCCGCTCCCGGGCGAGCGCGCGGCCGTCGCCGTGACCGTGGCGATCGTCGTGCTGTGCTCGTTCTGGGCGGCCACCGGGTACGCCCACGCGAAGGGGACGGAGGACGCCCGCCGGTTGAGTGCGCGGCTCTACCAGCGCCCGGCGATGATCGTGGACACCACGGAACGCCTCTACCTGGGCTGGCCCGCGGTGCAGGAGTACGCGTTGGCCGACGCCGGGCAGGGGCAGCGCTTCCGCTACCGCTACCACGGGTTCCGGCTGCTGGCGCAGTCCGGCGCCCGGATGGTCCTCATCCCGCGCGACTGGACCTGGGACACCGGCAACGTCCTGGTCCTGCCGCTCGACACCAACGTCCGGGTGACCTTCCACCCTGGGTGAGGCCCGGCTGAGGCCCGGTTGAGGCCCGGGGGTGCGTCCGGCGCACAGCTGCGCCGCGATCCGTCCCCCTCGACGGACCGCGGCGCAGCGGCTTACGGGGTGTCAGGCGGGTGCCCTACGGGTCACACGGCCTGCCACAGGGCGGGGACGATGGGCGGCTCCCAGCCGACCTGGGCGGTGTGACCCTGGATGCAGCGGTAGCTGACCCCGTTGTAGGTCACGACGTCGCCCGCCTGGTAGGTGGTGCCGGGCGTCCAGGTGCCGCCGGGGTTGGTCGGGCCGTTGCCCACGACCAGCGAGAAGCTGGTGCTGTGGGTGGCGGTGCCGGTGCCGGTGAGCGTGATGCTGTAGGTGCCGGCCGCCGTGTTCGCGGCGGTCGCGATGGTCAGCGAGGCCGAGGCGCCGGACTGCACCGAGGACGGGCTGAAGGAGACCGTCACGCCCGCCGGGGCGCCGGAGGCGGTCAGGGTGACCGTCTGGGCGGAGCCGGAGGTGGTGGCGGTGGAGACCGTCGCGGTGGCCGAGTCGCCGGGGTTGACGGTGGCGGTGGCCGGGTTCACCGCGAGGGAGAAGTCGTTGGCGGGGGTGGTGCCGCCGACGGAGGTCTTCCAGATGGTGTAGGCCACGCCGTCGGCGCTGCGGTTCAGCGCGGTCGGGTCGATGTTGCTGGTGGTGTCGCAGGACTGGTGGTAGCAGGAGTCGTACGAACGGCCCGCGCTGCCGCCCCACTTGGTCGCCTGGCCGGAGGTCTTGACGGCGTCGGCGCCGGCCGCGTAGCCGGAGGTGGGGATGCCGGCCTGCTGGAAGGAGTAGTCGTCCGAGCGGCCCTGGCCCTCGACGTTCTCCTCCGGCTGGAGGTTGAGGGAGTCCCAGTAGGCCTTCATCGGTGCGGAGGCGGCGGAGGTGATGTTGTTGATGAAGTAGCCGGCGTTGGGCGAGCCGACCATGTCGAAGTTGTAGTAGGACTTGATCGCGGAGCGCTGGGTGGAGCTCAGCTGGCCGACGTAGGACTGCGAGCCCTGGAGGCCCTGCTCCTCACCGGTCCACCAGGCGAACCGGACGTGCCGGGTCAGGGTGGGGTTCTGCTGGGCGAGGACGAGGGCGTTCTCCAGCAGGGTGGCCGAGCCGGAGCCGTTGTCGTTGATGCCGGGGCCGGCCGAGACGCTGTCCAGGTGGGCGCCGAACATGGTGACCTGGTCGGCGGGGCCGCCGGGCCAGTCGGCGATCAGGTTGTTGGACTGGTAGGTGCAGGAGGTGCAGGTCTGCTCGGTCACGGTGTAGCCGGCGGCCTGCAGCTTGCCCTTGATGTACGCCACGGACTGGCTGTGCCCGGCGCTGCCGGCCCGGCGGTTGCCGCCGTTCTGGTTGGCGATGGTGTTCAGCTGGGTCAGGTGGGCCTGGACCTTGGCGACGTCGATGTCGGGCGCGGGCCCGCCGGGGGTGCCCCCGCCGCCGACGGTCAGGGTGTACTGGGCGGTGTGGGTGGCCGCGCCGGCAGTGCCGGTGACGGTGATCACGTACGTCCCGGCCGGGGCGCCCGAGGAGGCCGACAGGGTCAGCGTCGCGGACGAACCCGTCTGCACGGAGGAGGGGTTGAGCGTCGCGGTGACCCCGGTCGGGGCGCCCGAGGCGGTCAGGTTGACGGTCTGCGCGGTGCCCGAGGTGACGGCGGTGGAGACCGTCGCCGTGGTCGAGGCGCCGGGCTGGACGGAACCGGAGGCCGGGCCGAGCGCGAGCGAGAAGTCGTTGTTGCCGGACGGGGTGCAGGTCGGGTCGCCGCTCTGCGCGGGCACGCTGATCGCGTCCCAGGCGGCCTTGGTCCGGGTGAAGTAGTTGCAGGTCGGGTCGAGGTTCTTGGCGGCGGTCAGGGTGGTGGTGCGGTACCGCTTGTAGGTCATGCCGCTGGTCTTGAGCAGCATGCCGCCGTAGAAGACCTGGCCGGCCTGCTTGACGCCGATGCCGGTGACCGAGGAGTTGTTGCAGGTGGGGCTGGACGGCTTGCCGCCGCCCGGGTTGGAGCCCATCGACAGGAGGTAGAACCAGTGGTTCAGCGGGCCGGCCGCCGCGTGCACCTCGGTGCTGGGGATGGAGGAGGAGTAGCAGTTCGGGTCGTTGTTGACCAGTGAGGGCTGGTACAGGTTGCGGATCGGCCCCTGGCCGACCAGGTTGACCTGCCGGCCGACCTGGTAGTCGGGGTAGTCGTAGGGCGCGGGCTGGTTGGCGTACTCCTTGGTGAGCGCGCCGAAGATGTCGCCGGTGCCCTCGCCCAGGCCGTTCTCGTTGTTGGCGCCGCCGGGGGTGTACTGGTCGATGCCGTGGCCGAACTCGTGGCCGACGACGTCCTGGGCGGCGATCCACTCGTTGTTCTGGTTGTGGCCGATGGAGATGGAGCTGCCGTCCCAGTAGGCGTTGACGTCGTTGAGGCCGACCTTGACCGGCCAACTGCCGCCGTTGCCGTTGTGGCCGTTGCGACCGAGCCAGTCGCGGAGCATGTCCCATTCCTTCTGGGCCGCCCACATGGCGTCGGCGCAGCCGGTCTCCTTGCTGGAGGGGTTGCCGGTGCCCCAGGAGTCGGAGGACTTGCTGAACACCTGGCCGCTGCTGTAGTCGGAGCAGGTCAGGCCGGGCCGGTTCGGGTCGCGCAGTGAGTACGAGCCGCCGGAGTTGGTGGTGCTGATGGTCAGCGGGCCGGGGCCGTTCCACTTGCTGTTGATGGTGCCGGCCCGGACATCGTCGTAGCTGTCGATCACCTCGCCGCTGGCGGCGTCCACGAAGACGTGCAACGTGCTCGGTGCGCTCTCGGTACGGCCCTTGAGGACGGTCTCCCAGGCGAGCCGGCTCGCGCCGTCCTTGACCCGGACGACCAGGCGGCGCTCGGCCACCGAGTCCACCGCGGCCAGCTTGGTGCGCGCGGTCTTCTCCGCGTTCGCGGCGCTGACCTGCGGGGTTATCGAGCCGCCGACCGGCCCGGTGGCGGCCGACTGGAGGCCGCGGACCTTGCCCTGGCCGTCGGCGAGCACCACGGCGTCGCCGCCGACCACCGGCAGGCCGCGGTAGCTGCGGTCGTACGCGACGGAGTAGAGGCCGCCGAGCCAGGGGGTGACGGCCCGGCGCTCGTAGGTCTCGCCGGGGCCCTTGGCCAGTGCGTCCAGGCCGGCGGCCGCGGCCGCGTCGGCGGCGTTGACGGCTGCCGCGAGGGCGCTGGGTGGTGCGGGAGAGGGGGTGGGCGCGGCGGTGGCCGGCCCGGCCGTGGCGGCGATCATGCCGGCCAGCACGGTCAGGGTGGTCGCCGTGGTCAGCAACCGTCCTGTGGAAACTCTGCGTTGCATCGAGGCTCCTAGCATGTGGGGGTCCTCGACCGCGGACGGCATGGCTGGTGGCGCACCGCAGGGCCGTGTCTGGGGGACGGCCGTGCGGGCCGTCCGCGTTCGGGTGCCGGAACCCTCACACGGCGTCATGCTCTGGTCAATGGCTGGTGCACGCGATGCATAGGGTTGGCAAATTCCGTCAAGCTGGGCTTTTGCCCGAGTGGTTGAGACCACCTCATGTACGGACCCGGTGTCATCGAGTACCGTCCTGATGGTCGGAAGGTTGGCGAGGGCCCGGGGGAAGCGACCGGAGGAGGCAGCCGTGCACCGCAACCGCGTGGCCGTGGCACCGGCGTCCGCACCTCCGTTCCCACCTCCGTCCCCACCCGTCGCCCCGCCCGCCCAGGAGCTCGGCGCCTGGCGGGACTTCGGCGCCCGGCTGCGCCACTGGCGGCGCCGGGCCGGCCTCACCCAGGCCCAACTCGGCGCCGGCATCGGCTACGACCACACCGCGGTGAGCAAGATCGAGCACGGCGCCCGCCGGGTCACCCCGCGGATCGCCGACCGGATCGACGAACTCCTCGGTGCGGGCGGTGACTTGCGGGCCGCCTGCCAGCGGGCCGAGACCGCCGAACTGCCCTCCCTGGCGCCCCTCGCGCCCGCCCTGCTGCGGCCCCCGCTGCCCACCGCGGCCGTGAACGGGCCCGGCGGCCCGGCCCGCTGGAGCGCCCCCGCCCAGCCGCCGCCCCGGCTGCCCGACTACGGCCTGCTCTGCCCGCTGCACGGCGCCGACGGCTGCGACGTCCCCGGTCCGGTCGAACTCGCCGCGCTGCACGCCGAGTTCTGCGCCGCGAACCCGGCCGCCGCGCCGCCCCTGGACGCCGCCACCGCACACGCCCTCACCGGGCTGCTCGCCGCCCACCTGCGTTCCGGCGAGGCCGGCGGCCTGCCGGGCCTGGCCGCCGCCGTCGAACGCACCTTGCAGGCCGTGCTCGCCCGGCTCGCCGCCGCCCCCGCCGCGCAGCGCCGCCCGCTCGCCCGGCTGGCCGCCGAGCACGCGCACGCCGCGGGCGCGCTGCGGATGCAGGACGGCCGCAACGCCACCGCGATGGCCTGCTTCGACCGCGCGCTCGCCTGGGCGGAGCTCGCCGGGGACCAGGCCACCCAGGTCGCCGCGTTGAGCGACATGAGCACCCTCGCCCGGATGGACGGCGACCCGGCCGCCGCCCTCGGCTACGCCCGGGAGACCGGCCGCGCCGCCCCCGGCCGGCACTGGGCCGGCGCGATGGGCCAGATCGGCCAGGCCCGTGCGCACGCCCTGACCGGCGACGTCCGGGCCACCATCCGGCACCTCGGCCGCGCCCGGCTGCACCTGGACCACATCGGCGCCCGGGACGAGGACGACGCGCCCTGGCTCTCCATCGCCTCGATGCGGCTGCGGGTGGAGTCCGGCGCGGCCGCCGCGCTGCGCGACCTCGCCGCGGTCGTCGACGACCCCCGGCTGGCCCGCCGTGCGCTGACCGCCGCCGAGACCGCGCTCGGCCTGCTCGGTCCGGCCCAGCTCCCCTCCAGCCGGCTCCTGTTCACCGTCCGGGTGGCGGACTGCCATGCCTGCGCGCACGACCCGCAGACGGCCGTCCAACTGCTCGGGCCTGCCCTGGAGACCGCCCCGGCGGCGGCCCTGCCGGCCCTGGTCGGGTACGAGCTGCGCGGCCTGCGCGACCGCCTCGCGGCGTACCGGCCGGACGCGGCGTGGCGGCTGGCGGAGCTGGCGGGATCCTGACGGGCGCCGCCGCCCGCGCTGCCCACCCCGCCCACGCCCGCGCTGCCCACCCCGCCCACGCCCGCGCGCCCGGTTCGCGCTCGCCCCGTGCCACCCGCGCCGCCCTCGCGGGACCGGTGGCCGGATCCGGGTCCGGACCGCACCCCGCCACAGGGGGGCGTGCGACCTCGCCCGGCGCGAAACCGGCCTCGCTGCGCTCCGGTTTCTCCAGTGCCTACGAACAAACGCGCCCCTTTCGCGCCGCCCTAGCGTCAACTTCGTGCGCGGATCTTCCTCCGATCGGGTTATTTATGGCGTTAACACGTCGAATGACTGCCGCAGCTGACCGCTCCCGCTAGAGTCTCTGACGTTTCCAGTCATTAGTTCGCGAATAACCAAGGGGGCGCGTGCTGTCCGCCATTGCACGCCGGCTCGCTCATCCGCTTCTGCTCCTGGGGGTGCTGTGCACGGCCGTCGCCACACTGCACTTCCACTGGGAGCCCGACCGGGTCTCCCCCCTCGTGCTGGTCGGCGTCCTCGGGTACCTGGCGGTACTGGAGCGGGTGATCCCGTACCGGACCGACTGGCATCCGAGCGGGCGTGAACTGCGCTGGTACACCGTGTACTTCGTGCTGAGCATGGTCGGCGGTGCGGTCGCGGTGGGGCTGGTGACGGCGCTGGTGCAGGTGCTCGGGGCGGCCCGTCCGGCGCTCCCGTTCGCTGTGGAGATCCCGCTCGCGCTGCTGGTCGGCTCGCTCGGCGACTACCTCGTCCACCGCTGGTCCCACCACAACCGGTGGCTCTGGCGCCTGCACGGCGTCCACCACGTGCCGGACAAGGTGAATGTCGCGAACAACGGCGTGAACCATATTCTCGACGTGTTCGTCGCGCAGTCCGTGGTGCAACTCTTGTTGTCGCTGATCGGCTTCTCGGCGGAATCCGTGTTCGTGGTCGGAATATTCATTCTTGCGCAGGGGTATTTCGTTCACGCGAACATCGACGTCCGCCTCGGGCTCCTCGGCCACCTGCTGGCCGGCCCCGAGCTCCACCGACTGCACCACAGCACCGACCTCGCTGAGGCCGGGCACTACGCCTCCGACCTCTCGCTGTGGGACCACGTGTTCGGCAGCTTCACCTGGCGCCCCGGCCGGGTGCCCACCGCCGTCGGCCTCGCCGATCCGGCCGCCTTCCCGGCCACCGGCGAAGTGGGCGCCACCCTGCTGCACCCCTGGCGCCAGGTGAAGGCCACCGAGCCGTCCGTCTGACCCTGCCCGCGAGGCCGCTCTTCCTCCGCCCGTGTCCGCGCCGCCACGCCATCACCCTCGGATTGGATCATGACCACCTCGCCCTTCGCCGTGCCCTGCGACCGGATCGCGATCACCGGCATCGGCTGCCGCCTGCCGGGACACGCCAACGACCACCGGACCTACTGGCGCAACCTCGTCGAGGGCCGGGACTGCCTCACCGCGACACCCGCCGACCGCTACGACACCGGCACGCTCGGCAGCCGCGACCGCTCCAAACCGGGCCGCCTGATCGGCGGCCGGGGCGGCTACATCGACGGGTTCGACACCTTCGACCCGGACTTCTTCGGCATCAGCCCGCGCGAGGCCGAGCACATGGACCCGCAGCAGCGCAAGCTCCTGGAGGTCAGCTGGGAGGCCCTGGAGGACGGCGGCCTGCGCCCCGGCGAGCTGGCCGGCCGCGACGTCGGCGTCTACATGGGGGCCTTCACCCTCGACTACAAGATCCTCCAGTTCGCCGACCTCGACTTCCGCACGCTCGCCGCGCACACCGCCACCGGCACCATGATGACGATGGTCTCCAACCGGATCTCGCACTGCTTCGACTTCCGCGGCCCCAGCGTCTCGATCGACACCGCCTGCAGCTCCTCCCTGGTCGCGGTGCACCTCGCCTGCCAGAGCCTGCTCCGCGGCGAGACCGAACTCGCCCTGGCGGGCGGCGCGTTGCTGCACATGGCGCCGCAGTACACGATCGCCGAGACCAAGGGAGGCTTCCTGTCCGCCGACGGCCGCTCACGCGCCTTCGACGCCTCCGCCGACGGCTACGTCCGGGCCGAGGGAGTCGGCGTGGTCGTCCTCAAGCGGCTGTCGGACGCGCTGCGCGACGGCGACCCGGTGCACGCCGTCATCCTCGGCAGCGGCGTCAACCAGGACGGGCGCACCAACGGCATCACCGTCCCCAGCGCGGACGCCCAGGTCACCCTGATCGAACGGGTCTGCGCCGAGGCCGGGGTGGTGCCCGGCAGCCTCCAGTACGTCGAGGCGCACGGCACCTCCACCCCGGTCGGCGACCCGATCGAGGCGGCCGCGCTCGGCCGGGTGCTGGGCGTCGGCCGCCGCCCGGGCGACCGCTGCTACGTCGGCTCGGTGAAGACCAACATCGGGCACACCGAGGCCGCCGCCGGCGTCGCCGGGCTGATCAAGACCGCCCTCGCCCTCAAGCACCGGCGGATCCCGCCGCACCTCAACCTGGAACGGCCCAACCCCGGCATCGACCTGGCCGCGCTGCCCTTCGACATCCCGACCGCCCCGGTCGACTGGCCCGAGCACGACGGGCCGGCCCGGGCCGGCGTCAACTCCTTCGGCTTCGGCGGCACCAACGCGCACGTCCTGCTGGAGGAGGCGCCGAGCGCCGGGCCCGCCGCCCCGGCCCCGCAGCCGGCCTGCACCGTGCTGCCGCTGAGCGCCAAGGACGCCGCCGGACTGCCCGAACTCGCCGCCGGAATCCGCCGGGAGCTCGCCGCCGGGGTGCCGCTCGCCGACCTCGGCCACACCCTGGCGCACCGGCGCCAGCACCTGCCCGAGCGGCTCGCGGTGGTCTACTCCACGCAGGACGACCTGGACGAGGCGCTGGCCGCCCACGAGCGCGGCGAGGCGCACCCCAGGGTGCTCCAGGGCCGCGCCCGGGAGCGCCAACAGCGCCGCCTGGCCTGGGTGTTCACCGGCATGGGCCCGCAGTGGTGGGGCATGGGCCGGGGCCTGTACGAGAACGAACCGGTCTACCGGGCGGCCGTCCAGGCCTGCGACCGGGAGATCCGCGAGCAGGCCGGCTGGTCCCTGCTCGACGAACTGCACCGCGACGAGGCCGACTCCCGGATGGCCGAGACCTGGCTCGCCCAGCCCGCCAACTTCGCCGTCCAGCTGGGCCTGTCCGCGCTCTGGCGCAGCCACGGCCTGCGCCCCGACGCGGTGGTCGGGCACAGCACCGGCGAGGTCGCCGCCTTCCACGAGGCCGGGGTGTACGACCTGGCCGACGCCGTCCGGGTGGTGCTCGCCCGCAGCCGCCTCCAGCAGCGGCTGGCCGGCACCGGCACCATGCTCGCCGTCGGCCTCCCGGAGGCCGAGGCGGAGCGCCGGATCCGCCCGTACCGCGCCCGGGTCTCGCTGGCGGCCGTCAACAGCCCCTCCGCCGTGACCCTGGCCGGCGACACCGACGCGCTGCGCGAACTCGCCGAGGACCTGCGCGGCCAGGAGGTGTTCACCCGCTTCCTGGAGGTCGAAGTCCCGTACCACAGCGTGCGGATGGACCCGATCCGCGACGAGCTGACCGCCGCGCTCGCCGCGCTCAAGCCCAACGAGGCCCGGCTGCCGCTCTACCTCACCGCCCGCGAGGGCCTCGCCCGCGGCCCCGAACTCGACGCCGGGTACTGGTGGCACAACGTCCGCAACCCGGTGCGCTTCCGCGCCGCCGTCGAACGGATGGCCCAGGACGGGCACGGCCTGTTCCTGGAAATCGGCCCGCACCCGGTGCTCGGCCACGCGATCCGCGAGTGCGTCGACGGCGCGCACGCCCTGGCGTCCATCCGCCGGCACGCCGACGAGCCCGCCTGCTTCACCCGGTCGCTCGCCGAACTGCACACCCTGGGCGTCGAACCGGACTGGCGCGCACTGCACCCGGCCGGCCGGCCGGTGCCGCTGCCCGGCTACCCGTGGCGGCGCGACCGGTACTGGGTCGAGCCGAGCGCCGTCCGGCAGGTCCGGCTCGGCGAGGTCGACCACCCGCTGCTCGGCCGCCGCACCGCGAGCGCCCAACCCGCCTGGACCACCGCACTCGACCCCGAGCGGCTGCCCTACCTGGCCGACCACCGGATCGAGGGCCAGGTGGTCTTCCCGGCGGCCGGGTACCTGGAGATGGCCGCCCAGGCCGTCCGCGCCCTCACCGGCGGCACCGAGGTGGTGCTCGCCGAGATCGAGCTGAACCGGGCCCTGTTCCTCTCCGACACCGAGCCCACCCCCGTCCAGCTCGGCTACGCCCCGGAGGACGCCCGCTTCACCATCGCCTCCACCCCGGCCGGCGGCGAACCGGTGGTGCACGCCGGCGGCCGGGTCCGCACCGGCCAGCGCCGCGCCCACGGGCCGGCGCTGGACGCCGAGGCGATCCGCTCGCGCGGACAGCGCTTCGACGGCCCCGACTGCTACCGGCTCCTCGCCGCCCGCGGTTACGACTACGGGCCCGCCTTCCAGGCCGTCCAGGAGGTGTGGGCGAGCCCCGGCGAGGCACTGGCCCGGATCAGCCCGACCGACCGGCTCGGCCCCGAGGCGGCCGACCACCAACTGCACCCGGTGCTGCTCGACGCCTGCTTCCAGACCCTGCTGGCCACCCGGCTGCTCACCCCCGAGGACGGCGGCGTCCGGCTGCCGGTGTCCATCGAGGAGGTCCGGCTCGACCAGGTCGGCGACCGGCCGCTGTGGGCGCACGCCACCGTCACCCGCGAGGGCGGCGGCGAACTCGTCGGCGACCTCGCCCTGTACACCGAGGACGGCACCCCGGTCGGCCGGATCACCGGCTTCCGGGTCGCCGACGTCGCGCAGGCCCCCGCCTCGGTCGGCCTCGCCACCATCGACGGCTGGCTCACCGAACTCGCCTGGACGGACGCCCCGGCCGCGCCCGCCGACCAGGACCTCGGCGACCTGCTGCTGTTCGCCGACGCCGGCGGCCTCGCCGAACGCCTCGCCGCGCTGGCCGCCGAACGCGGCGCCCGCTGCCACCTGGTCCGGCCCGGCACCGGCTACCGGCCCGGCGACGGGCGCTCGACCGTCCGCCCGGACTCCGCCGAGGACCTCACCCGGCTCCTCACCGACCTCGGCCCCGGCTACCGCACCGTCGTCCAGCTGTGGAACCTCGACCAGCCCGCCCTCGACACCACCACGGCCGACCGGCTCGACCAGCTCGCCACCCTCGGCGGCTACGCGCTGATCGCCCTCGCCCAGGCCCTGCCCGCCGCCCTCCCGGACGCCCGGCTGCACATCGTCACCCGGGGCACCCAGGCCGCCGACCCCGCCGACCGGGTCGAGCCGCTCGGCGCACCCGCCTGGGGCATCGGACGGGTGCTCTGGCAGCAGGAACTCGTCGCCCAGCGCGGCACCCTGATCGACCTCGACCCCGCCGCCGACCCGCTCGACCAGGCCGAGGCGCTGCTCGCCGAACTCGCCTCCCGGGACGAGCAGGAGATCGCCCTGCGGGCCGGCCACCGCCGCACCAGCCGGCTCCGCCAGGCCGAGGGCCTCACCCGCCCGCTGCCGCCGGTCCTGCGCCCCGACGGCAGCTACCTGGTCACCGGCGCGTTCGGCGCGCTCGGCCGGCTGCTCTGCCGCACCCTGGTCCGGCGCGGCGCCCGGCGGCTGATCCTGGTCGGCCGCACCGCGCTGCCCGAGCGCGACCAGTGGTACCGGACCGACCCCGCCAGCCCGGCCGGGGAGCGGATCGCCTTCCTGCGCGAACTCCAGGCGCTCGGCGCCGAACCGCTGCTCGCCCCGGTCGACGTCACCGACGAGACCGCCCTCGCCGCCTGGCTCGCCGACTACCGGCAGCGCCAACGCCCGCCCATCCGCGGGGTGTTCCACCTCGCCGGGCAGGTCAAGGACGTGCTGGTGCCGCAGATGGACCGGGCCGCCTTCGACGCCGGATACGCCCCCAAGGTGGTCGGCGGCCACCTGCTGCACCGGCTGCTGCGCGACGAACCGCTCGACCACTTCGTGCTGTTCGCCTCCGTCGCCTCGCTGCTCACCACCGCCGGGCAGACCAACTACGCGGCCGGCAACGCCTTCCTGGACGCCCTCGCCCACCACCGCCGGGCCGTCGGCCTGCCCGCGCTCAGCCTCGACTGGGGCCCCTGGGCCACCGGCATGATCGAGGAACTGGGCCTGGTCGCCCACTACCGCGACGCCCGCGGCATGAGCTCGCTCCCGCCGGACGCCGGCACGGCCGTGCTGGAGCGCGTCCTCGGCCAGGACCGCGCCCAGCTGCTGGTCGCCACCGTGGTCGACTGGCCGACCTTCCTCGCCTGGTACCCCGCGCCGCCGCCGCTGGTCGCCGACCTGGCCGCCAGCGCCGCCGAGCAGGCCCCGGCCGAGACCGGCGGCTTCCTGGACGCCTACCGCACGGCGGATCCGCCGACCCGGCACCGGCTCGTCACCGAGCGGTTCACCGCCGCCGCCGCGGCCGTGCTGCGGATCGGCGCCGAGCGGATCGCCCCGGACACCAGACTCGGCGCGCACGGCCTGGACTCGCTGCTCGCGATGGAGCTGCGCGCCCGGGTGCACGGCGAACTGGGCGTCGCCCTGCCGGTGGTGGCGCTGCTCAGCAACGGCACCGTCGGCGACCTGGTCGACCTGCTCGTCGCCGGCCTGGCCGAGCGGCTCGACGCCGAGGGCGGCCCCGAGCAGGCCGAGGTCGAGCTGTACACCGACGAGGCCCGCTACCCGCTCACCCACAACCAGCAGGCGCTGTGGTTCCTGCGCCAGCTGCACCCGGACGGCTTCGCCTACAACATCGGCGGCGCGGTGGAGGTGCGCGCCGAGCTCGACCCCGAGCTGGTCTTCGCCGCCTTCCGCACGCTGGTCGCCCGGCACCCCGGGCTGCGGGCCGCCTTCACCGCCGAGGAGGGCCGGCCGGTCCAGCGGATCCGCCCGGAGGCGGTGGCCGACACCGGACTGTTCGACGTCGAGGGCCGCCCCTGGGAGGAGATCCACGCGCTGATCGTCGCCGAGTACCGGCGGCCGTACGACCTCGCGAACGACCCGCTGGTCAGGCTGCGGCTGTTCCGGCGCGGACCGGACCGCTGGGTCCTGATGAAGGCCGTCCACCACATCGTCTCGGACGCGATCTCCACCTTCACCTTCATCGAGGAGCTGTTCGAGGTCTACGAGGCGCTGCGCCAGGGCCGCACCCCCGAACTCCCCGCCGTGGCCGCCCGCTACCTCGACTTCCTCAACCACCAGAACCGCTTCCTGGCCGGCCCCGACGCCCGGCGGATGCTCGACTACTGGCGCGGCCACCTGCCGGCCGAGATGCCCGTCCTCGCCCTGCCCACCGACCGGCCCCGGCCGGCCGTGCAGACCCACAACGGCGCCTCGGCGTTCTTCCGGCTCGACGCCGACCTGACCGCCCGCGTCCACGAGCTGGCCCGCGCGCACCACGCCACCCCGTTCATGGTGCTGCTGAGCGCCTACTACCTGCTGCTGCACCGCTGGTCGGGCCAGCAGGACATCGTGGTCGGCAGCCCCGTCACCGGCCGCACCCAGGAGGAGTTCGCCTCCGTCTACGGCTACTTCGTCAACCCGCTGCCGCTGCACGTCAGTTTGGCCGGGGAGCCGACCGTGGCCGAGCTGCTGGCCCGGGTGCGGGAGAGCGTGCTCGGCGGCCTGGACAACCAGGAGTACCCGTTCCCGCTGCTGGTCGAGCAGTTGGGGCTCCAGCACGACCCCAGCCGCTCGGCGGTGTTCCAGGCGATGTTCATCCTGCTCACCCACAAGGTCGCCGTGGAGCGCTTCGGCTACCGCCTGGAGTACATCGAACTCCCCGAGGAGGAAGGGCAGTTCGACCTGACGCTGTCCGCCTACGAGGACCGCGCGGACGGCTGCTTCCACTGCGTGTTCAAGTACAACTCCGACCTCTTCGACGCTGCCACCGTCGAGCGGCTGGCCGCGCACTACCGCAACCTGCTGGACGCCATGACCAGCGCCGGCACCGACCGCCCGGTCGGCCGGCTGCGGATGCTCGACGAGGCCGAACGCCGCCGCATCCTCACCGGGTTCAGCGGCGCCGACCGGCGGGCCGACCACGACACCCCGGTGCCCGAACTCGTCGCCAAGGCCGCCGCCGAACACCCCGAGGCCGTCGCCGTCACCTCCCCCCGCCCGGACGGCGTCCGCCGCCTCACCTACGGCAAACTCGACCGGCGGGCCCAGCGGACGGCCCTGCGGCTGCGCGAACTGGGCGTCGGCGAAGGCTCGGTGGTCGCGGTCTGCCTGGACAAGTCACCCGAGCTGATCGTCGTCCTGCTGGCGATCTGGCGGGCCGGCGCCGCCTACCTGCCGCTCGACCCCGGCCACCCCGCCGACCGGCTCGCCTAACCCGTGACCCACGCCCGAGCCCCCCACCGCGTGGTCA
>NZ_JBHWIJ010000020.1:0-26889 GCF_042732255.1 Kitasatospora sp. NPDC059803
GGGGGGGTGGCCGAGCTGCGGCGGGGGGGGGGGCTCCCGGGGGGCCGCCGGGCCGGGGGGGGGGGGGGGGGGGCCGCCGGGGCCCGGCGGGGGGGGGGGGGGTGCCGCCCCCCCCCCGCCCGCCGTCGTCGGGGCCGGGCCCGCTACCCCGCGGCGGTGACGTCCGCGAGCAGGCCGCGGACGATGCGCTCGGCCCCCGGCTCTCCCCAGAGGATCGAGTAGTGGTTGGTGTCCGGCACCAGCGAGGCCGGCACCCGGGCCTGGTCCAGCCCGGCCAGCCCGATCCGCTGGTGGTCGTAGAGGCCCTGGGGCTCGTCGAGCAGGCCGCGCTCGGCCCAGAGCAGTTCGGCCGGGCAGGGCAGCCGGTGCACTGCGGTGGCCGCGTCCCGGTCCAGCAGGACCTGGGCGCCGTCGGTCTGTACGGCCTCCAGCACGCAGGAGGAGCGCAGTTCGGGCTCGACACCGACCAGGTCGCGCTGGGTGTAGGCGTCGATCTCCGCCGACCAGGCCGTCCCGAAGGCCGGGTGCCGCTGCCAGAACTCCCGGTAGGCGTCCCGGTCCGGGAAGGTCATCGACAGCCGGGCCAGCGCGGGGCCGAGCACCGCGGCCAGCGCGTCCTCCTCACGGATGCCCTCCGGCAGCGGGAAGGTCAGCGCGCCGTCCACCAGCAGCACCCGGCGGACGAGTTCCGGGTGCCGGACGGCGGCCAGGGCGGTGACCCAGGCTCCCATCGAGTGGCCGACCACGGTGGTCGGGCCCGTGCCGAGGGCCGTGATCAGTGCGGCCACGTCGTCGGCGTGCCGGGCCAGCCCGTACGGCCCGGCGACCGCGCGGCTCCCGCCGCGCCCCCGCAGGTCGGGCGCGAGCAGGGTGACCCGCCCGGCGAGTTGACGGGCGACCTCGTACCAGGCGAGGCCGTTGGCGGTGATGCCGTGCACCGCCACGATCGTCGGGGCGTCCGGCTCGGCGGCGGGCCAGCGCAGGACCGCCAGCTCCCCTCCGGGCACGGCGACGGTCAACTCCTCGGGCTTCAGGGGCGACTGGCTCACGCGGGGGTACCTCCGGTGGGACGGGCGGTCCGGGCAGCGGCCGGAGTGCGGACCGCACGGGCGGATCGGGCGGCGCGAATGCGGGCAGGCAGTCTAGCCAGGCCGCCGGGCAGCAGGTAGACCACCGCGACGAACAGGGTGCCCAGCAGGAAGAGGGGTTGGGAGAGCGGCACCCGCAGGACCGCGGGCAGGTCCGCGATCGTCGTCGAGTTGGCGAGGTCGCCGAGCCGGTGGCTGGCCCAGGTGTAGAGGACACCGCCGAGCAGCGGACCCCAGCGGGTCCCCGAGCCGCCGAGCACCACCATCACCAGCAGGGCGAGCGTGGCGTCGGAGCCGGCGGCCTGCGGGGTGGCGCCGCCGGTCAGCAGCAGGTAGACCACCCCGCCCAGCCCCGCGAGGCCGCCGGCGAGCACGAAGGCGACCAACTTGTAGCCGTAGGGGCGCAGTCCGAGCACCTCCACCCGGCGTTCGTTCTCCTTGATCCCCTCCCAGACCCGACCGGCCGGCGAGTTGACGGCCCAGTGGACCACGGCGACCGTCAGCACCAGGTAGCCGACGGCGATCCAGTAGAGGTTGGCGGTGTTCTCGATCCCGAGCAGGCCGGAGGGCAGCAGGTCGGCCGGGGCGGAGCGGCCCTCCTCACCGCCGGTGACGCCACCGGGGTTGCGCTGGACGAGGATCGAGCCGGCCTGGGCGAAGGCGAGGGTGACCATGGAGAAGCCGATGCCGGTGACGCGGAGGCTGACCGAGCCGAGCAGCAGGGCCAGCGCGACGGTGCAGGCGACGCCGAAGACCGCCGCGGCGGCGAACGGCAGTCGCAGTTCCAGCATGCCGAGGTCGGTGGCGTAGAGGCCGGTCGCGAAGTAGAGCGCGTGGCCGAAGGAGAGCAGTCCGGTACGGCCGAGCAGGAGGTCGTAGCCGGAGGCGAGGGCCCCGTAGAGCAGGCACAGGGCGAGCAGTTGCAGGCTGCCGGGGCTGCCGAGCGGGCCGTCGAGCAGTCCCGGGACGGGAAGCGCACTATATGGGGCGACAAGGAGCGTGATCAGCAGGGCGATCGGCCACCAGCGTAGCGCTCTGTGCACCGATGTCCAGCGATTAGTGACTGAATCACCTGTTCGAGGGATGGCGCCGAGGTCGGTCGTGTGTTCACAATGGGTCTCGGCAAGGCTGGTGTCAGTCCCCCTTGCCACAGTGACGGTGTTGGCGGAGCTGGTGTCAGTCCCCTCTGCCAGCATGGCGGTCATGGCAGGGCTGGTGTCAGTCCCCCCTGCCATGGTGGCGGCGCTGCGGTCGGCCGCGGGGCCACCGGTGCTCGTGATCGGAGTTTCGGCGCTCACGCGAGCCTCCCGGTGAGTCCACGGGGTCGGACGAGAAGGAGCACGGCGAGCAGGACGACGACCGAGAGGTCGCCGAGCCCGGCGCCGGTGTAGTAGTTGGCGAACTGCTGGACGAGACCAACGCCCACGGAGGCGACGGCGGCCCCGGTGACGGAGCCCATGCCGCCCATCACCACGACGACGAAGGCGAAGATGAGCAGCCCGGTCCCCTGGCCGGGATTGACCGAACCGAAGTAGAGGCCACCGAGGGCACCGCCGAGTGCGGCGGCCGCCCCGCCGATGGCGAAGACGAGGGTGAACGCCTTCCGAACGTCGATGCCGAGCGCCGTGACCATGGCCCGGTCCTCGACGCCGGCCCGGACGATCAGCCCGTAGCGGGTACGGGCGAGGAACAACCGAAGAGCGAGCAGCAGCAGCGCGGCCGCGGCCACGAGCACGAAGCGGTTGACCGGGACGGTCGCACCGAGCACGTGCCAGGTGCCGGAGAGCACGGCCGGCTGGGGGAAGGGGCGGGCGTCCGCGCCCCAGACCCCCATCAGGAGGGCGGGCACGGCGAGCCCGACCCCGACGGTGGCGAGGATCTGATCGCGCGGCCGGCTGTAGAGCGGGCGGATCAGGAAGAGCTCCAGCAGGACGGCGGCGGCCGTTCCGACCAGGGTGCCGAACGGCACCGCGAGCCAGAAGGAGAGGCCGGCCTCGGTGCCGGCCCACCAGGTGGCGTAGGCGCCGATGGAGAGCAGGGCGCCGTGCGCGAAGTTGAGCACGTCCATCAGACCGAAGATCAACGACAGACCGGAGGCGACCAGGAAGTACAGCGCACCAAGACCTAGTCCGGTACAGGAGAGGAGGACGACGGTGTCCATCAGGGCTTCACCTCCGCGGTGACGACAGGGGTGGCCGGAGAAGCGGCGGGCCGGGGTCCGCCGGCGAGCGGGTGACGGGAGCCGACGCCGAGCAGGCGGCGGGCGGCCTCCTCGTCGGCCAACAGCTCGGCGGTGTCGCCCCGGTGGGCGGTACGGCCGTCGGCCAGGACGGCGCAGGTGCCGGCCAGCCGTCGGACGAGGGCGAGGTTCTGCTCGACCAGGAGAACGGGCACGGCCTCGGCCGCTCGCGCCAGCACCTCGGCCACCTCGGCGACGATCTTCGGCGCCAGACCCTTGGTGGGCTCGTCGGCGATGATCAACCGGTTGCGGTTGAGCAGCGTCCGGCCTATCGCCACCATCTGCTGCTGGCCGCCGGAGAGCGTCCCGGCCAACTGGCCGGCCCGCTGCTTGAGTTCGGGGAAGAGCTCGTGGACGAGCGGATAGTTCGGCTCGCCCGCCTCGCCCCCGCCCCGGACGGCGCGCTCGGCGAGGCGGAGGTTCTCGGCGACCGTCAGGCCGGCGAAGATCCCCCGGTCCTCGGGGGCGTAGCCGATGCCATGACGGACCACCAGATGTGTCGGAAGGGAGGCGAGTTCGACACCGGAGAAGCGGACACTTCCGGTGCGCGGCACCAGGCCCATCACGGCCTTGACGGTGGTGGTCTTGCCAGCGCCGTTGCGGCCGAGGAGCGCGGTGACCCCGACGGGGGCCACGTCGAGGTCGACACCGTGCAGGATGTGCAGCCCGCCGATGACCACCCGCAGATCGCGAACGGAGAGGAGAGGGGCGGCAGGAGACGTAGGCACGGCCGCGGAGGCAGCGGCAGCGGTGGAGGTAAAACCGGGCGAGGGGAGCGGAGAGGAGGTCACAGCGCCTCGCCCAGGTAGGCCTGTTGCACGGTCGGGTCGGCCATCACGGCCTCGGGGGTGTCCAGCGCGAGCAGCGTGCCGTGGTGCATCACCGCGAGGCGGTCGGCCAGCCCGAGCAGGACGTCCATGTGGTGCTCGACCATCAGGACGGTCCGGCCCAGGTCGCGGTGCACGGACCGGATCAGCTCGGTGAGGGCCGGCACCTCCTCGGCGCTGACCCCCGCCATCGGCTCGTCCAGCAGGATCAGCCGCGGATCGGAGACGAGGAGGACGGCCAGTTCCAGTTTGCGCTTCTCGCCGTGCGAGAGCGCGCCCGCCAAGGTGTCCGCACGGTGGGTGAGTTCGGTGCGGTGGAGGGTCTCGGCCAGCTGCTCCTGGTACCGGTCGGCACGGCGCCAGAGCCGGTACGAGGCGCGCGGTCCGGCCGCCGCCTGGGCGGCCAGTCGGACGTGGTCGGCGACGGTCATCCCCGGCCAGAGGGAGGAGGTCTGGAAGGTGCGGCCGAGGCCGCGGCGCGCCCGGGCGTGCACGGCCTCGGCGGTGACGTCCACGCCGTCGAGGTGGAGGCTGCCGTGGGTCGCCGGATAGATGCCGGAGATCAGGTTGAAGAGGGAGGTCTTGCCGGCGCCGTTGGGGCCGATGAAGGCGATGAACTCGCCTTCGCCGACCGAAAAGGAGACGTCCTCGACGATCGGCACCCCGCGGACGGACCAACCGAGTCCGTCCAACCGAAGCACCGGGGCGGGCGAGGCCGTGGTCGTGGCCGGGGAACCGGCCCGGGAAGGAGTGGGGGCGGTGGGAGCGGGCATCGGGATCAGCCCGCCATCGGGGTGACCGGGGGCGCCACCTCGTCCGCGGTCAGGGCCTTCTCCACCGAGGGCTTGGCGGCGGCCCCGGTGCCGGTCAGCCGGGCCTGGAACATCGGCTGGAGGAGGGCGTGGTCCTCGGCGCGCACCGTGGTGCGCCCCTTCACCCCGTCGAAGCTCCAGCCCTCCAGCGCCTTGACCAGGGCCGAGGTGTCGTCGGTGGAGCCGTGGTTGGCCTCGACGGCGTGCACGATCAGCTGGGCGGCGGTGAAGCCGTCGGGCGTGAAGATGTCGGTCTTCCCGCCGGCGGCGGTGACGGCCTCGTCCATGGCCTTCTCCACCGGGGTGCCTGCGGCGCCGCTGAAGTAGTGGTTCAGAAAGGAGATCTTCTCGGCCGCCGGGCCGAACAGCGGGTAGGAGGCGGCCAGATCCAGGCCGGTGACGACCTTGGTGTCGGCGAACACGTCCTGCTGGTTGAGCGCCGTCCACAGGGCCGAGGAGCTGTCGCCGGCCCAGGCGACGAACAGCAGGTCGGGCTTGGCGGTCTTGGCCTGGGTGGCGAACGGGGTGAGTTCGGTGGCGCTCGGCGGGGCGAGCACCTGGTCGACCGTCGCGCCCTGGGCGCCGAGCACGGCCTTGACGGCAGCCACGTTGGCCTGTCCGAAGGCGTTGTCCTGAGCGAGCACGGTGACCTTCTTGCCCTTGGCGTCACCGATGAACGAGGCCGCGGTGCGGATGTCCTGGAAGGACTGGCGGCCGGAACGGAAGGTGTACTTGTTCAAACCGGTGACCTTGTCGGCGGCGGCCGGGCCGCTGACGAAGAGCACCTTGTTCTGGGCGGCGATCGGGCCCACCTGGAGGGCGACGCCCGAGGCGGTGGAGCCGGCCAGGACCTTGTAACCCTTGCCGATCAGGTCCTTGGCGGCGGACACCGCCTTGGCCTGGTCGCCCGCGTCGTCCTGCTCCTCGAATTCGACCTTGTGTCCGTCGACCGCGCCGGTGCCCTTGGTCGCGTAGCTCAGCCCCGCCTTGAAGCCCTCCAGGTACTGCTTGCCGTAGGCGGCCAGCGGTCCGGTCTTGGAGTACACCAGGCCGACCTTGACCGGGCTCTTCGCACCACCGCCGTCCGCCGAGGCCGTCCCGGCGGTGCCGGCCTTGGCGCAGCCCGCGGCGAGCAGGACGCACGCCGCGACGGCGGCGAGCTTCCGGGCCGGGCCGCCGGTCAGGGTCTCGCCCGGGCGGGCGCCGGAGGCGGGCCGAGTGGGGGCTGTCGAGCTGCGCATGATGACCGACTCCTGAGGGTGCGGCGGGGTGGATGCCGGAACCGTAGGTGTGCGGTGGGACTGGCGACATGTGCCCGGGCGACGCATCGGCCCACCGTGATGTGGCTCCAGCCGACATACCACCCGGGCGGCGCCGCTCCCCGGACGTCCGGGTGTGGGCAGCCGACACGGGCTGGTACCCGCCCATGGCGGGAGCCGCCATGGCTGCGGCGGCCCGCGTCCGGTGACGGTGGAGGGGCTCGGCAGCCGTCCGGCGGCGGCCGCCGAGCCATCCCGCCGGGTCTTCCCGTCGGGCCCCCCACCGGGCCCGACCCGGGCGCGCCCTCTCCCGTATCCCACTCCTCACGAGGTGATCCCTTGGACAAGGTCCTGGACTCCCCCGCCGACGCGGTCGGGGACATCCCCGACGGTGCGGTGCTGGCCGTCGGCGGCTTCGGCCTCTGCGGCATCCCGAGCACCCTGATCGGCGCCCTGGCGGACACCGGCACCACCGGCCTCCAGGTGGTCTCGAACAACTGCGGGGTGGACGACTGGGGGCTTGGCCTGCTGCTGCGGGCGGGCCGGATCGCCCGGATGACGTCCTCATACGTCGGCGAGAACAAGGAGTTCGCCCGGCAGTACCTCTCCGGCGAGTTGGAGGTGGAGCTCACCCCGCAGGGCACGCTGGCCGAGCGGCTGCGCGCCGGAGGCGCCGGCGTCCCCGCGTTCTACACCCCGGCCGGGGTCGGCACCCAGGTCGAGGAGGGCGGGCTGCCCTGGCGCTACGCGGCGGACGGCTCGGTGGCACTGGCCTCACCGGCGAAGGAGGTCCGGGAGTTCGGCGGCCGCCGGTACCTGCTGGAGGAGGCCATCACGGCGGACTTCGCGCTGGTCCGGGCCGAGGTGGCGGACCGGCACGGGAACTGCGTGTTCCACGCCGCCGCCCGCAACTTCAACCCGCTCTGCGCGACCGCGGGCCGGATCACCCTGGTCGAGGCGGACCGGATCGTCGAGCCGGGCGAGCTCGCCCCGGACGCCGTGCACCTGCCCGGCGTGTACGTGGACCGGGTGGTGGCCGCCGATCCCGCGGACCGCCGCATCGAGCGCCGGACCGTCCGCCCCGCACTCCAGGAGGCCTGAACCGATGTCCACCCCGACCAGCACCCGGTCCCCCGCGCCCACCCCGCAGACCGCCCACCGACCGCAGGCCGTCCGCCACCCGCAGCCCGGCCTCGACCCGCGCAACGCCCTGGCCGCCCGAGCCGCCCGCGAACTGCGCGACGGCCAGTACGTGAACCTGGGCATCGGCCTGCCCACCCTGATCCCCAGTCACCTCCCGCCGGGCGTCGAGGTGGTGCTGCACTCGGAGAACGGCATCCTGGGCGTGGGCCCGTACCCGGTCGAGGGCACGGAGCACGCCGATCTGATCAACGCCGGGAAGGAAACGGTGACGGTCGCCCCCGGCGCCTCGTACTTCGACTCCGCCTTCTCTTTCGGCATGATCCGGGCCGGCCGGATCGACGTCTCGGTGCTCGGCGCCATGCAGGTCTCGGCTGCCGGCGACCTCGCCAACTGGATGATCCCCGGCAAGATGGTCAAGGGCATGGGCGGCGCGATGGACCTCGTGCACGGGGCCCGTCGACTGATCGTGGTCATGGAGCACACCGCCCGGGACGGCTCCCCGAAGATCGTCGAGGAGCTCTCACTTCCCGCCACCGGCCGAGGAGTTGTCAACCGGATCGTGACCGATCTGGCCGTGATCGACGTGACGCCGGATGGGCTGCGGGTGGTGGAGACGGCCCCGGGCACGGGGTTCGCGGACGTCCAGGCCGCGACGGGCGCCGCCCTCCTTCCACCGCTCTGACCGGGCCGGGTCGACCGGACCGGCCAGCACCAACCGGACCGGACACACCGACCCCGCCCCGCAGCAGCGGCCGGGCCTCCCGTCGGGGAGGTCCGGCCGTTCGCTTTGCCTCCGCGGCGCCGCTGCCGTCGCCCCGTCCGCCGAATTCGCTGCATTAGCACCACTGCGGTGCGGATTGGCCGGGAACCGTAGGATCTTCATGCTTGCGCGGTGATCATTTCCCAGACCGGTTGCGATCACGGTTGCCCTCCGGGAGAGTTGGGGGCGCCGTGGATCCCACGTGCCCGGAGGGGAAGCCGGGAGCGCGCCGGGATCCGCATTCGAAGTCCCCGCAGGCGCGCAATGAATTCCGCTCACAAACGCCCACCGGCGCAAGCAGAAGCATGACGCGAATGACGGCCCGAAAACCGCTTGGAAACAACGGCGGTCCACCGGGCGGTGTTTCACGGGGACGGCTTTCGAGGCAAGCGGCAAGGCGAAGCAAAGCTCCGGGGGGAGCGGACCAGCCCCGCCGAACGCGGCCGGCCAGGCGCGCCACGGGACGGCGGATCGCATACCCCCGGTCTGAACACGCACCAACGGGCCCGCCGCCACGGCCGGGCCCCGGCCGGGGGGAGCAGACGATGACCACGCCGTTCGCGCGACAGAAGGACGCCGGGACGGCCCGCGGGCGAGGCGCCGGGCGGCGGCTCGACGACGACCTGGCCGCCGTTCCCGTACCCGAAGCCCCGTATGACTACGGTCACTTCAGCCGGCTGGCCGGCCCGGCGCACGACCCGGACGAGGAGGACGACCTCGGTGGCGGCGTCTACCGGCCCGAGCCCGCCCACCACGGAGCCCCGCCGTCACCCTGGCACGCGCACCAGGCCGTACAAGAGACTCTGCAAGAGCCCACGCAAGAGCCCACCGCCCCCTACCGCGTCCAGTACCGCAGCCTGCTGCGCCGCGAGCCGCACCGGATCCGCGCCGCCCTGCTGATGGTGGCGGCCCCGCTGGTGGAGGTGGTGCTGCTGGTGTGGCTGCTGCTGCCGGAGCACTGGCCGGAGCGCCCCGGCGAGACGCACACCCTGGTGCTGCTGGGCGACCAGGTGATGATCGGGATCATCGCCGTGGTCGAGGTGTTCCGGCTGGTCAACGTCGTGTCCAACACCCACGCCACGCTCGTCGCCCGCGATCCGATACCGGTGACGCCGGAGTCCGGCACTCGGGTCGCGTTCGTCACCGCCTGCGTGCCGGGCAAGGAGCCGGCGGAGATGGTGCGGGCCACGCTGGTCGCGGCACGCGCCGTCCGGCACGACGGCCCGTACGACGTCTGGCTGTTGGACGAGGGAAACGATCCTGCGATGCAGGCGCTCTGCACCGAGCTGGGCGTCCGCCACTTCAGCCGCTTCGGCCGCCCGTACTGGAACCAGCCCAAGGGCCGGTTCCGCACCGGCACCAAGCACGGCAACTACAACGCCTGGTTGCAGGCGCACGGCGACGACTACGACTTCTGGGTCTCGGTGGACACCGACCACGTCCCGCTGCCGGACTTCTGCGAGCGGATGCTCGGCTACTTCCGCGACCCCGACGTGGCATTCGTGGTCGGACCCCAGGTGTACGGGAACTACCGCAGCTCGGGATCGGCCGTCACCAAATTCTCCGAGAGCCAGCAGTACCTCTTCCACGCACTCATCCAGCGCGCCGGAAACCGTTACGGCGCGCCCATGTTCGTCGGCACCAACAACGCCGTCAGAATCCGTGCGCTCCAGTCGATCGGCGGGTTGTACGACTCCATCACGGAGGATATGGCGACCGGCCTGGAGTTCCACCGGAGCCGGAACGCCGAGACCGGTGAACGCTGGAAATCCGTGTACACCCCGGACGTGCTCGCGGTCGGCGAGGGTCCGTCCTCCTGGACCGACTTCTTCTCCCAGCAGCTGCGCTGGAGCCGCGGCACCTACGAGACCCTGCTCACCCAGTACTGGCGGGTGCTCTGGCGGCTGTCGCCCGGGCGGCTGCTCAACTACTCGCTGATGGTGGGCTTCTACCCGATGGCGGCGCTCACCTGGCTGCTCGGCGGTCTGTCCAGCGTGCTCTACCTGGTGTTCGGCGCCTCGGGGGTCCACGTGTCCTCCGAGATCTGGATGATGCTGTACAGCGACGCCGCCGCACTCCAACTGCTGCTCTACACCTGGAACCGCAAGCACAACGTGAGCCCGCACGAGCCGGCCGGCTCCTCCGGGGTCGCGGGCATGCTGATGTCCGCGCTCTGCGGCCCGGTCTACGCAGCCTCGCTGGTGCAGGCGCTGCTGCGGCGGCGCAGCCGCTTCGTGGTGACGCCGAAGGGCCGTTCGGCCAGCGCGGACCGGGTGAGCACCTTCCGCTTCCACCTGTTCTGGACGCTGGTGTTCGGCGGCGCGATAGCGGCCTCCTTCTTCACCGGCTACGACCACGTCGCGATGCGCACCTGGGCCTGGATCGCCCTGGTCCTGACCGTGCTGCCGATCCTGGTGCTGGCCGGCGACGCCGTCCGCCGCCGGCGCACCCGGCCCACGGCCACGCTCACCGTCACCGGCGGTCCGGCGGCGACCCCGAGGGTCGTCCTGGAGAAGCGCCGCCCCCGGCACGCCCGCGATCCCCGGCACGGCCGGGCCGCACCGGTCGCCCCGGCCGCCCCGGCCGCGCCGGCCGCGCCGCCGGGCGTCCCCGCGGCACCCGACCGGGCGGAGCACACCACCACCACCCGCTGAAGCCGCCCGACCCGCCAGCACACCCGAACCGCCAGCCACCCCGAACCTCACGAGCTCCCGAACCTCACGAGGGGACCAACCACCGTGAAGATCCACAAGACCGGCCGGACCAAGCGCTTCGCCCTCGGCAGCACCGTCGCGCTGACCGTCGCCGGGATGAACGCGCCCGCCGTCCTCGGCTTCGCCAGCCAGCAGTACCACCAGTACGTGATCAACCGCCCCGACTACAAGGCGGAGTACGGCCACTGGCAGACCCTCACGCTCCCCGCCGAGTTCCGGGTCAACGCCGTCCACGCCACGCTGCTGCGCACCGGCAAGGTCCTCATCGTGGCCGGCTCCGGCAACGACGAGAAGCGCTTCGACGCGGGCAGCTTCCGCAGCCTGCTCTGGGACCCGGCCGCGAGCACCTACAAGCTGATACCCACCCCGGCCGACATGTTCTGCGGCGGCCACGCCTCGCTGCCGGACGGCCGCGTCCTGGTGGCCGGCGGCACCCAGCGGTACGAGAAGCTGGCGGGCGTGGTGAAGAGGGCGGCCGGCGTCATGCGGGTGCGCAACGAAAGCCCCGAGCGCGCCAGGACGTTGCCCAAGGGCACCGTCTTCGTCGGCCCGAACGGACGCGAGTACGCCTCCACCGTGCCGGTGACCGTCCCGGCCGCGGCGAAGACAGGCACCGGCAAGCAGACCGTCGTCACCGCCGGCGAGCAGCACGTGTTCGTCGAGGCGGTCGGCGAGGGCGCCGACTACGTCACCGACTCCCCCGCCCAGTACCGGATCAAGGGCCTGGCCGGGGTCGACGCCCACAACCTGTACGGGCAGAGCACCAAGCTGACCCTGGACAAGCAGGAGTACCAGGGCATCCGCTCCGCGTTCGAGTTCAACCCGGACACCGAGCTGTACGAGCAGGTCACCGACATGGCGTACGCCCGCTGGTACCCGACGCTCACCGGACTGGGGGACGGACGGGTGGTCACCGTCTCGGGCCTGGACGACACCGGGGAGATCCTCAACGGCAACGACAACGAGATCTACGACCCGAAGAACAAGACCTGGTCCAAGGGCCCGGACCGCTACTTCCCGACCTACCCGTCGATCTTCCTGACCGCCTCCGGCAAGCTCTTCTACTCGGGCTCCAACGGCGGCTACGGCCCGGCCGACAAGGGCCGCGACCCCGGGGTGTGGGACCTGTCGAACAACGGCTTCCAGCCCGTCCCCGGCCTGCGCGACCCCGCCCTCACCGAGACCTCGTCCTCGGTGCTGCTGCCGCCCGCGCAGGCCCAGAAGGTGATGGTGCTCGGCGGCGGGGGCGTCGGCGAGTCGCCGCTGTCCACCGCCCGCACCGACATCGTCGACCTCTCCGCCGCCAAGCCCGCCTTCACCCCGGGCCCGGACCTGCCGGCCGGCGGCACCCGCTACCTGAACAGCGTGATCCTCCCGGACGACACCGTGTTCACCACCGGCGGCTCCAGCGGCTACCGGGGCCGGGGTGCCAGCGACCTGCTCAAGGCGCAGGTGTACCACCCGGACACCAACAGCTTCAGCACCGCCGCCGAGCCCGCCGTCGGCCGCAACTACCACTCCGAGGCACTGCTGCTGCCGGACGGCCGGGTGGCCGTGCTCGGTTCCAACCCGCTGTTCGCGGACAAGGCCGAGACCACGCCGGGCGGCTTCGAGCAGCGCATCGAGATCTACACCCCGCCGTACCTGTTCCACGGCGACCGCCCACAGGTGGCCGCCGCGCCGGAGGCCGCGAAGCTCGGCACCACCGTGCGGATCGGCACCGCCCGGCCGGACGCGGTCGCCACCGCCAAGCTGATCCGGCCGAGTTCGGTCACCCACGTGACCGACGTCGAACAGCGGTCGGTGGCCTTGGACATCAGCGGTCGCACGGCCGACGGGGTCTCGCTCACGCTCCCCGCCAACCCCAATCTGCTGCCGCCCGGCTGGTACATGCTGTTCCTGACCGACGCCGCCGGCACTCCGTCGGTCGCGCGCTGGATCCAGGTGACCGGCTGAGCGACACCGGGTGCGTCACGGCCTGGTACGGACCCGGACCCGCACTGGTGCGGGCCGGCACTGGTGCGGGCCGGCGCTGGTGCGGGCCGGCGCTGGTGCGGATCAGCCCCCTCAGCGGGCGGCCTGCGCCAGGCCGAGCGCGTACGGCAGCCAGAACTCGCCCGCCCGGGGCTCGCCGCGCCCGCACTCGCCGTCCGACTCCCCCGGATTCTTGATCCACAGGTAGGCGTCGACCCCGGCCCGGCCGGTGTCGGCGGTCGGCCGCTCACCGAGCGCGCGGCCGGGCGGGTTGCACCAGGCGTCGCCGCCCAGCGGGCCGTTGCCGTTGCGGCTGGTGTCGATGACGAAGTGCTTCCCGCCCAGGGCGGCGGAGAGCTGGCCGCCGTAGGCCGTGTTGCGGCCGGTGTCGTAGAAGTTGGCGACGTTCACCGCGAAGCCGTCCGCCGCCGCGATCCCCGACTTGCGCAGCGCGGTGGACAGTTCGGCCGGGTCCTGCGACCAGCCGGGGTTGCCCGCGTCCAGGTAGACCCGCACCTGCGGACGCTTCTTCAGCTCCTGCACGGCGAAGGCCAGCAGGCCGTACCGCTCGGCGGCCAGGTCGCCCTTGATCCCGCAGCTGTCCAAGGTGTGCGCGACGGCGTCCGGCTCCAGCACCACCCAGGCCTTGCGGTCGCCGAGGGCCTCCGCGACACCGCTGATCCAGGCCCGGTAGGAGGCCGCGTCGGCGGCGCCGCCGGCCGAGTACAGGCCGCAGTCGCGGTGCGGGATGTTGTAGGCGACGAAGACCGCCGTCCGGTCCGCCTCGGCGGCCCGGCGGCTGACCTGTTCGGCGATCTCCTTGGCGCCCTGCTCGCCGAGCCACTGCGAGGAGGGCTGGGCGGCGATCCGCAGCATCGTGTCGGCCTCCGCCGGCCGGCCCTGGCCGCGCAGGGCGGTCACCTGCCGGGCGGCGTTGGTCTGGTCGGAGACGTAGAAGGCCTGGCCGGGGAGCTGGGCGAGGCTCGCGGGGCCGGTGCCCGGGTTCGCGGCGGAGGCGGTGGGCGCGGCTGTGGGTACGGCGGCGGTCCCGCCGGCCGCGGCACCGGCCGAGGCCCCGCCGCCCGGGCCGCCGGGTGATCCCTTGGCCGATCCGGCGGTCGAACCGCTACAGCCCGCGGCCCCCGCCAACAGCACGACCAGGGCCGCCCCCACGGCCCGTCGGATTGCCACTACCCATCCCACCCGGCGCACGTACCGCCCCTCCCCCCAGAGCCGGTCCGGCGACCGGTCGGCACCAGCTAAGCACACCGGCCACCGCCCGCCCGCGACGGGCGGTGAACGCCGGGTGGCCGTGAGCGGGCGGACGGGCGACCCCGCCCGCCCGGACCGCCCCTCACCCAACTCCCGGGCGCTCAGCCCCAGGTGCTCAGCCCTGCTTCAGGTTGGGCACCTGCCAGTCGATCGGCTCGCCGCCGAAGCCGTCCAGCGCCGTGTCGATCTGCGAGAACGGGCGGCTGCCGAAGAACAGCTTGGCCGACAGCGGCGACGGGTGCGCCCCCTGCACGACCACGTGCTTGGACGTGTCGATCAGCGGCAGCTTCTTCTTCGCGTAGTTGCCCCACAGCACGAAGACCACCGGCTCCTCGCGCTCGCTCACCGCCTTGATCACGGCGTCGGTGAACTTCTCCCAGCCCTTCGCCTTGTGCGAGTTGGCCTCGTGCGCGCGCACCGTGAGCACCGCGTTGAGCAGCAGGACGCCCTGCTCGGCCCAGTGCATCAGGTAGCCGTTGTCCGGGGCGGGGATGCCGAGGTCGGCGTCCAGCTCCTTGAAGATGTTGCGCAGCGAGGGCGGCGTCCTGGTGCCGGGCAGCACCGAGAAGCTCATGCCGTGGGCCTGGCCGTCGTCGTGGTACGGGTCCTGCCCGAGGACCAGCACCCGGACCTTCTCGTACGGCGTGGCCTCCAGCGCGGCGAACTCCTGGCCGCTCGGCGGGAACACCTGGTGCTGCGCACGCTCGGCCGCCACGAAGGCCGCCAGCTCGGCGAAGTACGGCTTCTCCGTCTCGGCGCCCAGCACCGGGCGCCAGGACTCGGGCAGCTCCAGCCCGCCGCCCTCGCCGGCCTCCACCACGCCCGCCTCGACCGTGTCCGTCACGACATCTACCTCCCACACCGCGGCTGTTGTGCCGCACGCCCTCTTTCACCCCGAACGCTACACAGCCCCACCGACAACTCACTCCGCCGAAGCCGCCGAAGCCGCCGAAGCCGCAGAAGGCAGCGCGGACCCACCAGGCAGCGGGGCCCCAGCGGGAACTACAGGCAGCGCCGACCCCGAGGGAGCCACCGGCGCGGGGTCCGAACCGGCCGCCCGCACCACCCGGACGTGCTCCCCCACGTTGAGCGCCACCAGCAGCACCGCCAGTGCCACCAGCACCGCCAGCGCCGGCAGCCGCACCACCGCCGGCGCCAGCCCCAGCACCACCGCCGCCGCGCCGAGCCGGGTCGTCGCCACCTTGCGGAACATCATCCAGCGGGTGTATCCGAAGGTCAGCAGGTACAGCCCGCACCCGCCGTACAGCAGCGCCACCGACCCCGGGCCGAGCGCCTGCCACGGGTCCGCGACGGTCTCCCCGAAGCCGACCGCCACCCCGATCACCCCGGCGGCCAGCGCCAGGTGCCCGTACTGGAAGATCCGCCGGACGACGTCCCGCCGGGAGTCGGCGACCTCGACGGCGTACCGCATGGCGTCCGCCGCGTACACGAAGTACTGCCACCACAGCCCCGCCGAGATGGTGAACGCGGCGGCCACGGCCGTGAGTTCGGCCACGTCCAGCCGGGCGCCGGCCGCCGTCCCGCCGATGCCGACGATCGACTCGCCGAGCGCCACCAGCAGGAACAGCGCGAACCGCTCCGGCATGTGCGAGGGGTGGTACGCCACCGCCGCCAGCCGCCGCCGGAACACCAGCGGCGCGGCCAGGTCGCAGAGCGCTGCCGCCGCCCACAGGGCCAGCCGCGGCCCGTCCGGCAACAGCCCGCCCACGACCAGCAGCGGCCCGCTGACCAGCACGCCGGCGCCGTACGGGCCGCGCCAGACGCCCGGCAGGCGGATCAGCAGGAGCAGCAGCACCAGCCGGGCCAGCCAGTACGCGGCGCCGAGCAGCACGCCCCGCCCGCCGTACGCGCCCGGGACGGCGAGCGCCATGAACAGGCCGGCCAGCCCGACCGCCAGGATGCCGAGGCGGTCCCGCAGGTTGTCCACGTCCCGGATGTTGGCCTGCACGGTGGTGCCCACCCAGCACCAGTACACCGGCACGAACACCACCAGCGCCCGGACCAGCCCGGTGGCGTCGTGGTGGTGGTGCAGCAGCCCGGAGACCTGGGTGATCGCGAAGACGAAGACCAGGTCGAAGTAGAGCTCGGCCCAGGTGACCCGCTTCTCGTCGGCCTCCCCGCCGACGCCCCCGGCGTCCCGCCGCGCCTCCGGCGGCCCCGCATCCCCCGTCGCACTCATTGCGCCGTTGCCTCCCCACAGGTACGAAACGGGCCCCGGCCCGGCGACCGGCCGGGACGGGGCCCATGACAGCACCGCAGAGGCTAGACCAGCTCGACCAGGTCCGCGATCGACTTGACCACCCGGGTCGGCCGGTACGGGAAGCGCTCGACGTCGGCGGCGGCGGTCAGGCCGGTGAGCACCAGGATGGTCTCCATGCCGGCTTCCATGCCCGCGACGATGTCGGTGTCCATCCGGTCGCCGATCATGACGGCGGTCTCGGAGTGGGCCCCGGCGGTGTTCAGCGCCTCGCGCATCATCAGCGGGTTGGGCTTGCCGACGAAGTACGGCTCGACGCCGGTCGCCTTGGTGATCAGGGCCGCGACCGAGCCGGTGGCCGGCAGCACGCCCTCGGGGGACGGGCCGGTCTCGTCGGGGTTGGTGCAGATGAACCGGGCGCCCTGGTTGATCAGGCGGATCGCCTTGGTGAGCGCCTCGAAGCTGTAGGTGCGGGTCTCGCCGAGGACGACGTAGTCCGGGTTGTTGTCGGTCAGCACGTAACCGGCCTGGTACAGCGCGGTGGTGAGCCCCGCCTCGCCGATCACGTAGGCGGTGCCGCCCGGGCGCTGGCCCTTGAGGAACTTGGCGGTGGCCAGGGCGGAGGTCCAGATGCACTCCTCCGGCACCTCCAGGCCCATCCCGGCCAGGCGGGCGCTGAGGTCGCGCGGGGTGTAGATGGAGTTGTTGGTGAGGACCAGGAACGGCTTGCCGGACTCCCGCAGCCTGCGCAGGAACTCCTTCGCGCCGGGGATGGGCGTGCCCTCGTGGATGAGGACGCCGTCCATGTCGGTCAGCCAGGACTCGATGGGCTTGCGGTCTGCCACGTGCGTGTCTCCCGAAGTGTTGCAACGTCTGTCGAAGGCCCTGACGCGGCACAGCCTAATCCGCACGCCTGCTCGACGACAGCGCGTTCCGTCCCACGGGACCGGCACCGCCGCCCCGCCCCGCCTCCGGGCCCCGCCCCCTGCGAAACCGGGAGCAACCGGGCGCCTCGTGATTGAGTGGGCGCATGAGCGCCTCGACCCCCTCGTCCTCCCCGGACCGCCCGTTCCGCGTCGGCCTGATCGGCTACGGCCTGGCCGGCTCCGCCTTCCATGCCCCGCTCATCGCCACCACGCCGGGGCTGCGGTTGGACGCCGTGGTCACCGCCAGCCCCGAGCGCCGCGAGCAACTGCGCCGCGAGCACCCCGGCGCCCGCGCCGTCGACACCCCCGAGCAGCTGCTCGCCGACCCGGACGCGCTCGACCTCGTCGTCGTCGCCTCGCCCAACCGCACCCACGCCCCGCTCGCCCGCGCCGCCCTGCGCGCCGGGCTGGCCACCGTCGTCGACAAGCCGCTGGCCGGCACCGCCGCCGAGGCGCTGGAGCTGTGCCAGCTCGCCGAGGCCCGGGGCACCCTGCTCTCCGTGTTCCAGAACCGGCGCTGGGACGGCGACTTCCTGACCGCCGCCCGGCTGGTCCGGGGCGGCGCGCTCGGCCGGGTGCACCGCTTCGAGTCCCGCTTCGAGCGGTTCCGCCCGAAGCCCAAGCCCGGCTGGCGCGAGCTCGCCGACCCGGCGGAGGTCGGCGGCACGCTGTACGACCTGGGCAGCCACCTGGTGGACCAGGCGCTGACGCTGTTCGGCCCGGTGGAGACGGTGTACGCGGAGGTCGACGTGCGCCGGGACGGCGCGGTCGTCGACGACGACGCCTTCCTCGCCCTCACGCACGCCTCCGGCACCCGCTCGCACCTGTGGACCAGCGCCATCACCCCGCTGATCGGCCCCCGGCTGCGGGTGCTCGGCGACGCCGCCGGGTACGTCAAGCCCGGCATGGACCCGCAGGAGGCGGAGCTGCGGGCCGGGCACCGACCGGACGGCGCCCGCCCGTGGGGTGCCGACCAGCCCTCGCAGTACGGCACCCTCGGCACCGACGAGTCCTCGATCGCGCTGCCCACCGAACCGGGCGACTACCCCGCCTTCTACGCGGGCATCGCCGCCGCCCTGGCCTCCCCGGGCACCCCGCCCCCGGTCGACCCGCGCGACGCGGTGGCCACCCTGGCCGTCCTGGAGGCCGCCCGGGCCTCCGCCGCCACGGGCACCACGGTCCGCCTGGGCTGAGCGGCTTCCGGGCCTGCCGCCCCCTCAATTCCACTTCTAAGCTGCTTAGATGATCAGCCGAAGGGGCGGCAGGCCACCAGCGCGAAGAGCGGCGGCCGTCACACCCCGATGACCTCCACCGCCGAGCCCAGGCCCCGGAAGTCCGCGACGTTGCGCGTGTACAGCGGCAGTCCGTGGGCCGAGGCCACGGCCGCGATCATCAGGTCGATCCGGCGCGGGCGCGGCTGCCGCCCCGCGGCGATGGTGAGGGTCACCAGCGTGCCGTAGCGGGCGGCCGCCGCCGCGTCGAAGGGCAGCGGGTCGAAGTCGGCCATCGCCGCGCCCAGCACCTCCAGCCGGGCCGCCCGGCTGACCGCGTCGCGGGCCATCGACACGCCCTGTTGCAGCTCCGCGAAGGTGATCGCGGTCAGCTCCGGCACGGCCGGCAGGCTCGCCGGGGAGAGCAGGGCCAGATCGATGTAGACACAGGTGTCGAGCACCCCGGCCGGCCGCCGCCGGGCTGCCCGCCTGCGCTCAGCCACGCCGCCGCTCGAACGGGTCGTCGCCCTCGTCGCCCACCAGTTCCTCCGGCCCGAAGTACTCCTCGGCCTCCTTGCGCATCTGCTGGTAGTCCACCCGCGGCAGCTTCACGTGCCGCGCCACCAGCTCCTCCGCCGTGAGCCGCCGCCGCCCGGACACCGGTCGCAGCTCCGCGACCTCGACCCCGTTCCTGGTGATGTGGAAGGTCTCCCCGGCCTCCACCGCATCCATCACCGCGGCGGAGTTGTTCCGGAACTCCCGCTGGGTAATCGTCTTCATCCCTCCACGGTAGCCCCGCGTAGCACCCTCGGCTACGCCCCTGCACCGCCCCGCGAAAGCACCTCGGCACGACGGGTGCGCGACGGGTGCGCCACGGGAATTCCGCGCCGGGCGGGAACTCGGCGGGCTCGGCGATCGTCCTGAACGTCTGAAGTCCGGCCCCGAGTCCGTGGGGCCCCAAGCCCGTCACGTCGAAGGAGGAGCAGCGCATGACCGTCGTCGCGATGCTCCTCGGGCTGCTCCGGGTGCTGACCGGGGAGCTGGTGACCGAGGGCGGGACGGTCGCGTCGGTGGCTGCGGTCGCCGCCGTGGCGCTGCTGGCCGGTGCGGTCGCGGGCACGCTGGCGGGGGCACGGCTGCTGGGCGCGCGGGCGCCCACGGCGGTGCGCAGCGGGGTGCTGCGGCGGCGCGCGTTCCGTACGGCCTTCCTCCCGCAGCGCGATCCCGATGCCCGGGGCAGGCGACGCCCGAGGGCGCCGGGTGCGGCCCCGGCGGCCGCGTAGCTTCGTCGTCTTCCGCCGTTCCACGCGGCCGTCCTCCGTCGACCACTCGTTTTCCGAGACCCCCGGAGGGCTCGCTCCACCATGTCCGTTCTCGCTGTTCTCGACCCGGCCGTCGCCGTCGCCCATGCCGCCGTCGCCGCGCTGGCCCAGGTACTGCCGACCGCGCTGGCGATCGTCCTGTTCACCGTCGCCGTCCGGCTGGCGTTGCATCCCTTCGCGCGCGCGGCGGCGCGGGGGGAGAAGTCGCGGGCGCGGCTGGCGCCGAAGGTCGCCGAGGTGAACCGGAGGTTCAAGGACCGCCCGGAGAAGCTGCGGGAGGCGCTCGCCGAGTTGTACCGGGAGGAGCGGGCTTCGCCGTTCGCGGGGTGCCTGCCGATGCTGGTGCAGGTTCCGTTCTTCTCGGTGATGTACCGCCTGTTCACCACCCCGAACGGCCTGCTGGACCACACCCTGTTCGGCGTGCCGCTCGGCCTGCACGTCGGGAGCGCGCACGGCGCCGGGCAGTTGGCGGTGTTCGGCCTGCTGTACGCCGGGCTGGCGGCGGTCGGGTACGTCAACTTCCGCCGGGCCAGGCGGGCGGCGGCCGCGCAGCCGACCCCTCAGCCGGGGGCGGGGCTGCTGCCTTACCTGTCCTTCGGGTCGGTGCTGTTCGCGATGCTGGTGCCGGTGGCCGCGGCGCTCCACCTGGTGACGACGAGCACGTGGACGGCCGCGGAGCGGGCCTGGCTGCACCGGGGTGGCGCACCGGCGCCGACGGCGGCGGCGCTCGCGCTGTGAGCCTCGCGCTGTGAACACCGCCGCCGAACCCGCCGATCTCGCCGATCTCGCCGAGGCAGCCGACCCCGCCGGCCTGCGTCAGAAGTGCCGCAGCAGTTCGGGGAAGGCCGCCAGTTGCAGGGTCGCCTCGTCGGGGCCGAGGTCCTGGTGTTCCAGGACCCAGGTGTGCTGGTGAGGGATGAAGACCGTGCGCAGGCCGGCCCGGCGGGCCGGGGCGATGTCGGACTTGGGCGAGTTGCCGATCATCCAGGTCCGGTCGGGGTCGAGGCCGAGCTCGGCGCCGAGCCGCCGGTAGGTGTCCGCCGACTTCTCGGCCACGATGTGGACGCCGCGGAAGTGGTGGTCGATCGTGGAGGCCGTCACCTTGCGCTGCTGCTCGTCGAGGTCGCCCTTGGTGAGCAGCAGCAGGTGGTGGCGTCCGGCGAGGTCGGCGAGGGTGTCGGCGACGCCGGGGATCAGCTCGATCTCGCGGCTGCTGAGCGGAGTGAGGAGGCCGTCGATCCGGGCTTCTTCGGCCGGGGTGGGGGTGCGGTCGCCGTTCAGCCGCCGCAGGCAGTCGGCGAGGCTCTGCCGGAACACGGCGGCGCCGTAGCCGAGGGCGGCGGAGTTGGCGGCTTCGATCTCGTCGAGGACGGCCCTGGCGCGGTCGCGGTCGGCCGGGGTGGCGACCCAGTCCAGGAAGCCGTCGATGACGCGCTCGAAGAGGACGTTGTTCTCCCAGAGCGTGTCGTCGGCGTCGAAGATGAGGGTCTGGTCGGTGTGCATCCGGGTGTGCTCCAGCGGGGTTCGGAAGGTCAGGCGGGGGCGTCGAGCAGGCGGCCGGCCCGGTCGAGCGTCTCGCGGAGGTTCTCCTCGGTGGTCCGCTGCCGGGCCTCGGCGATGGTCAGCCACTCCAGCGGGGCGGCGGGGTTCTCCGGCCGCGCCCGCTCCGGGGTGCCGGTGGCCAGCAGGAAGCGCAGGTCGGCGTGTTCGTGGGCCGGTTCGGCGGGCGAGGCCGGGACGGGCACGACGGCGAGGTGGACGAGGGCGGCGTCGGGCCACGGGGTGAGGTCGGTGAGCCCGGTCTCCTCCAGGCCTTCGCGCAGCGCGATGTCCAGTGGCCGGGTCTCCCCCGGGTCGCCGTGGCCGCCGACCTGGAGCCAGGCCTGCTGGCGGACGTGCCAGCGCAGGAGGACGCGCCGGGTCGGCGGGTGGACGATCAGCGCGGAGGCGGTGAAGTGCAGCGGCGTCCCGCGGTCCCAGGCGTCGGCGGCCCCGGTGAGGTGGCGGACGCGCTCGTGGTCGGCGGTCTCCGTCGGGCCCTGCGGCCGGTGGCCGGCCAGCAGTTCGGTCAGGCCCGGGCTGTGCGCCGCGCCGCCTGTGGTCACCATGATCAGCACTCCTCGTTGCGCTCCGGACCACGTCAACGTCAACCGGCTTGCGGGGGCGGGTGATCGGGGCCGGGGCTTCCGGTTCCGGCGAACCCGCGAAGCCTAGCCCCGGGGCCCTCCGGCGGCCCACCGGTTTTCCTCCCAGGGCCGCCCGGCAGTCGGCTCCCCCCTCTCCGGACGGCCACGAAGGGCCGGTCGGGGCGGCGCCCGGGAGGCCGTAGCCTGTGGTGATCGTTTCGGGACAGGTGGAGGGATGTCGTCATGGTGGCTGCTCCGGCGCTCGCGGACTTGCGCGAGGTGTGCCAGCCGCAGGCCAAGCTGCAGAGCCGCAACGGTGAGCACTGGGCGGGACGGCTGTACATGCGCCGCATCTCGCTGCGCACGACCCGGCAGTTGGTGCGCACCTCGGTGTCGCCGAACACCCTCACCTGGGTGATGGTGGTCTGCGGGGTCGGCGGCGGGGCGGCCCTGCTGATCCCCGGTCTGACCGGCGCCGTGCTGGCGGCGGTGCTGTTCCAGCTGTTCCTGCTCTTCGACTGCGTCGACGGCGAAGTGGCGCGCTGGAAGCGCCAGTTCAGCATGGCCGGGGTCTACGTGGACCGGCTCGGCGCCTATCTGGCGGACGCGGCGCTGATGATCGGCGCGGGCGTGCGGGCGGCCCGGGGCGGGTCGGAGCTGTGGGTGTCGGTGGGCCTGGCGGCCGCGCTGGGCGTGGTGCTGCTCAAGGCCTCGACGGACCTGGTGGACGTGGCCCGGGCCCGCAGCGGGCAGGCCCCGGCGGACGAGGAGTCCACCCAGCCGCGCTCGCAGGGCATCGCGACCGCGCGCCGGCTCGCCTCGGTGTTCAAGATCCACCGGGTGACGAACGGCATCGAGGCCTCCCTGGTGCTGCTCGCGGCGGCCGCGGTGGACGCGGCGCTCGGCAACCTGGACGCGACGCGGGCGGCGGTCGCGGGGATCGCGGTGATCACCTGGGGCATGGTGGTGGCGCACCTGGCGTCGATCCTGTCCTCCTCGCGCCTGCGCTGAGCGGGCCGCGCCGCTGCGCGCGGGCGGCTGCCTACGCGCGGGTTTCGGCCCGCGCGTGGGGCTCGGCCTGTACGTCGGCTTCGGCCCGCGCGTGGGCGGCGAGGATGGTGTCGAGGAGGCCGGGGAAGCGCTGTTCCAGGTCGACGGCGCGCAGGGCGGAGAACTTGCGGTTGGCCTCCTCGCGCTGGTGGATCAGGCCGGACTCGCGCAGCACCTTGAAGTGGTGGCTGAGGGTGGAGGGGGCGACGTCCACCGGGAAGGTGCCGCAGGCCCGCTCGGGTTCGGCGCGCAGGATGCGCACGATGGTCATCCGGGTGGGGTCGGAGAGCGCGTGCAGGACGTCGAGCAGGTCGATCTCCCCGGTCGCGGGGTGGGTGAGCGCCGGTCGGCGCCGGGTGCTGCGGGGCATGATCCGACCTCTCTGATCTGCGTTTGACCTGCGCCCGATCCGCGTCTGATCCACTTCTGATCAACATCTGATCTGCGCCTGATCTGCGATGTTCGACAATCATCGAAACTGCGTGGTACCACTGCCTCACGTCAATTTCGCCGTTCGTCGAACATCGTAGTCGAGGGGGACCGACATGCGCGCACTGGTGATGACCGCACCCGGTGGGGCCGAGCACACGGAGATCCGGGAGGTCGAGGCCCCGAGCCCCGGCCCCGGCCAGGTGGCGGTCGACGTCGCCTACGCCGGGCTGAACTTCGTCGACGTGATGGGCCGCCGGGGCGACGCCGGCTACGTCACCGCCTGGCCCTACCGGCCGGGCAAGGAGGTGGCCGGCACCGTCCGGGCGGTCGGCGAGGGCGTCACCGGACTGGCGGTGGGCGACCGGGTGGCGGCCGCGCCCGTCGGCGGCGGCCTGGCCGAGGTGGTGCTCGCCGAGGCCGCGCTCACCGTGCCCGTCCCGGACGGGCTGGCGCTGCGCGAGGCCGCCGCCGCCCCGCTGGGCCTGGCCACCGCCGTGCTGCTGCTCACCGACGCCGGACGGCTCACCGCCGGGGACACCGTCCTGGTGCACTCGGCCGGCGGCGGGATCGGCCACGCCGTCGCCCAACTGGTCCCGCTGATCGGGGGTGGCGGTCGGCTGATCGGCACGGTGGGCCGCCCGGAGAAGGCGGCGGCCGCCGTCGCCTCCGGCTACGACCACGCCTTCGCCCGCGACGAGGCGCTGCCCGAGGCCGTCCGGGCCGCGACCGGCGGCCGGGGCGTCGACCTCGTGCTGGACCCGCTGGGCACCGAGGCCCTGGAGCTCGACCTCGAACTCACCGCGCCCGGCGGCCGGATCGTCCTCTTCGGCAACGCGGGCGGCGGCGCCGTCGCCGACCTGCCGCCGCTCGGCCGCCTGATGGCCGGGAACCTCACCGTCACCGGCTTCAGCCACCGCGCCCTGGCCGCCACCGCCCCCGAACGGCTGGCCCGAGCCATCCGGACGGTCCTCGACCTGCTCGCCGCCGGTGACCTCACCCTGCCGGTCACCGAAGTCCCCGGCCTGGCCGCCGTCCCCGCCGCGCACGATGCCATGGCGGAGGGTCGGGCCACCGGCAAGTACGTGGTGCGCGTGGCCGGTTGAGCCCTGCCCCAGGCGGCGCCCCTTGCGCAGGAAGTCGGGTGGGCCGACTTCCTGCGCAGAGCGCGGAACGCGGAGCCTGGAGCGCGGAGCCCGGAGCGTTGGAGGCCGGGCGGGTCAGGGGTTGTAGAGGCCGCCGGCCTCGCCGGGGTCGCCGGGGCCGTTGTAGCCCTGAGGACGGCCCTGGTTGCGCGTCCCGGGCCTGTTGGTCTCGACGAAGCGGCAGGCCGCGAAGTGCACGTCCCCCATGCCGGGCCGCAGGATGTCGCTCAGCAGCACGTCGCCGTCGAAAACGATCGAGCGGCCCGCGAGTTGGGGGTCGGTCAGCGTGGCGACGTTGATGACGGCGGCGGCCGGCGTCCCCGGGTCGAGTTCGACGTCGTACCCGCCGCCCACCGGGCTGGCGATCGCCGGGTTTCCCCGGATGGTGAGGCCGCTGGGGTAGGAGATGGTGTAGTTCTGCAGGCTCCGCCCGCCCACCACGGTGCGCGTGGCGCCACGGTCCTGCCCCTGTTCCACGCTGCCGCCCCGGTTGGCGCCGTTCTCCACCTGCCCGCCCAGGTCGTCGGGGAGGACCATCCCGTGCTGCGTGTAGAAGTGCACCCTCGTCCCCGCGGGCACCCGGAAGGTGCCGTTCGCGGCCTCCCAGGCGCCGTGACCGCTGAGCACGAGACCGTCCGTACGCGCGGGCGCGGTGTTGTCGGCCTCCCAGTCGTCGTCCGGGTTCTGGTGATTGATCATGGGCCGGTTCTGGTCGGCCGCGCGCTGGATCCCGGTCGCGCGGAGCATCTGCACGACGGCCGCGTTGCCGTGGGTGCTCTGGAGGGCGAGCAGCGACTGGAACGCGACCCCCGCCCGGTTGGGGTTCCTGGTCGCCGGCTCCGAAGTGCGGGCCTTGCCAGCGGCGACACCCTTGGTCCTGTCGTGGGCGTGCATCGTCCCCCTCTCGACTCGAAAGCTCACTCCCCTGGATATCGGTGGCGTCGGCCTGGGCGCCAGGTCTGTACGGGCAGTGCCCGCTGCCTGAAGGCGCACCGCGCGGTGCCCTGCCGCGCCGAGACCTCGCGCGGAGGTCAGGCCGCGGGTATGCCCGCCGCGTAGAGGCCTGCCCGGCTGCCGCGGTAGGCGACGCCGCCGAAGGCCGTCAGCGAAAGCCCGGTGTACTCGGTGCCGAACTTGGCCGGATCGTCCTGCCATTGAAGCCGGCCGGTGGCGAGGTCGAGGGTGTGCATCCGACCGTCGTTCAGCGCCACGTAGACCCGGCCGTCGGCGACGGCCATGGTGCTCATGCCCCGGCCCAGGCCGTCCGGCACCGAGGAGGTCCACCGGCTGCGGCCCGTACTCGCCTCCACGGCGACGACCCGGTCGTTGTCGAGGAGGCAGAGCGTCCCGTCGGCGACCGGGGCGGGCCGGACACCGGGGTGGCCGAGATCGTCACGCTGCCAGAGCACCCGGCCGGTCGCCGCGTCCAGGGCGGAGACGGTCGAGGCGGCACCGGTCGAGGCAGAGGCGGTCGAAGTGGCGCCGGTCGGGGCGGAGGCGGCGGAAGTGGACAGGTAGAGGACGCCCTCGTGGACCACGGGCCGGTCGACGAGCTTGCCGACGGCGGGCTGCTCCCAGCGCCGCTCACAAGTCTTCGCGTCGAAGGCGGAGATCCCGCCTGCGGGGGCGGCGAGGTACACGGTGCCGCCCGCGATCGCCGGCCCGCAGGCGGCCTCCAGCGGGCCGGCCCACCGGGCCTCGCCGGTCGCCGCGTCGTAGGAGTGGACGCGGCCGTCGCAGGTCACGAACACGTCCCCGCTGACGGTGGGGCCGTCCGTCCATCCGGACAGGTAGCCCCCCGGCGCGGGCACGGCCCATCGGACGGCTCCGGACGCGGCGTCCAGGGCGTGGACGTGGGAGTCGGTGGTCACGCAGACCAGTCCGTCGCCTGCGGCGATCGGCCAGCCGAAGTTGCTGTCGGCGGGATTGTGCGAGGTGACCTTGGCGCTCCAGCGCGGGGTGCCGGTCCGCAGGTCGAGGGCGCTGACCGTGCCGTCGAAGTCCGCGACGTAGAGGTCGGGCTGCGGGGTGGCCGACAGGGCGACCCGGCTGCCGGTACCGGTCCTGCTCCAGACGCGGTGGCCGGTGTCGGCGTCCCGCCGCGCCCACCAGCCGATGCCCCCGACGGTGACGGCGGCCCCCGCCACACCGGCGACGCCCAGCAGCATGCGCCTGCGGCTGACGTGGGGGCGGACGGGATCGGTCTGCGATTCGTTCGAGGTCACACCGAAGGTGACCGTCTGCGCCCGCCGCCGGTTCCACCGCGCGGGCGAGCTTCACAAAAGGCGCCGAGAAGGGCGGCCAGGATGCGGCCGGGATTCTGAAGGCTGTGCGCACGCGGTAGCGCCCCCCGACACACACCGCCCGGGCTCCC
>NZ_JBHWIJ010000020.1:26899-31982 GCF_042732255.1 Kitasatospora sp. NPDC059803
GCGCGGGGGGTGTTTGTGTTGCGGGGTGAGCGGTGGGTGGCCCGGCCTCCGAAGCCCGCGGCGGGGACTCAGGTCAGTCGCTTGAAGCTTCGCGGCCGGGTCATCCGATCAGCTTGCCGGGCTCGTCGAGCCACACGTGCTGTTCACCGGTCGGCGTCATCGTCACGCCGAAGCGGGTGAGGTCCGGTTCGCCGTCGGCCAGCCATCCCCGGCGGGCGCGGACGATCTCGTCCCACAGGCGGCGGGGCCCGGCCTGCTGGACGGCGTCGGCGGCGCCCCAGTCGTGGTGGCGGACGGACGCCCAGGAGCCGACGCCGTCGGAGAGCTGCATGCGGTAGGTGCCGCCGGGGTCCGTGTCGTCCCAGGTGTGGTGATACCGAACGCCGGGCACCCGGAGGCCGATGGCGAACGCCACGTCCACGTTCTCCAGCGCCAGCTCCGGGTCGATCGGCGACGAGCCCCGGTGGATCGGCCGGTCGGTCGGTTCGGTCACCGGGTGGGGGCGCTGGCTGCGGACCCACATGAAGCTGACGTTGTCCACGAACCTGCCGTGGGAGGGCTCCCCCGGACCGCCGACCACCAGGCGCAGGAGTCCGGCGTTGGCGTAGGGCGTGCCCCAGGGGGTGACGATCACGCCGCCGGGGCGGGTCTGTTCGAGCCAGGCACGCGGCAGTCGGCGAACCGCCGCCGTGGAATGGACGCGATCGTAAGGCGCCCGGAGGGGCTGGCCTTCGAGGCCGTCGCCGGTCGAGCAACTGGGGTGGAAGCCTGCTGCGGTGAGTCGTCGGGCCGCTGCGGCGGCGACCGCTCGATCCACCTCCACGGTGGTCACGTGGGCGTCGCCGAGCCTGGCGGAGAGGAGCGCGCTCGTCCATCCGGTGCCGGTGCCGATGTCGAGCACGGTGTTCCCGTCGACCACGTCCAGGTGCCGGAGCATCCGCGCGACGAGGGACGGCATGGAGGCCGAGGAGGTGGCGATGCCCGGCCCGGTATCCAGGCCGTCATCGATCTGGGTGACCACCACCTCGTCGGCGTTCACCAGGGCCCACCAGGCGTCCGGGTGGTCGGTCCGGGTGATCAGGCCGTAGCCGGTCGGCCTGTCGCCGTCCGGGGCCCAGACGGAGTCCGGGACGAAGGAAGAGCGCGGGGCACGCTCGAACGCGCCCCGCCACCCCTCGCCCAGTGCCCCCGCTGATTCCATTCGGGTCAGCAACTGTGCGTAGTCGTCCATCAGTTAGCGCTCACTTCTTCGGCGGCGTCACGGGCTTGGTCCACTGACCGTCGGACTCCTTCGGGGACTGCTTCTTGTCCCCGTCCTCGCCACCCTTGCCGTCTCCGTGCTCGCCCATTCCGGCTCCTCTCGATCGGTGCCGGTCATTCGGGTGCCGGCAAGGTCCTGTCCAGCACGGTAGAGGCCCAACCTTGCTGGCGTGAGCGGCATTTCTCCGTATTTCTCCTGTGCGCGGCGAGGCTTCCGCAGGTTTCTCAGGTGGCTGCCAGTGCCAGCGTCGAGCGCGCACGGGCGATCAGCCGGTGTGCCGCGGGGCCGTACACCGCAGCATCGTGCAGCTTGCCCCAGACCTTCCGGTACAGCGCGATGTCGACGGGTTCATCGAGCCACAGCTCGGCGTTCCACGTCTCGACGATCGTGAGCCTGTCGTCGTAGATCCAGAAACCGTGCTTGGGAATGACTGTCACCGGAGCCCCGAGCGGAACGATCCCCACCTCAACCGTGTCGAGCCCCAGCAGGCCGCCCAGTCGGTCGAGTTGAGCGGCCAGGACGTCGGGCGGACAGATCTGCACGTACAGTGCGGCCTCGGACATGATGAAGCGGAAGCGCTTCCCTCGCTGGTAGAGGGACTCCTGGCGCTTCAGCCGGGCACATACTCCTTCCTCGATGTCACGCGGCCCGTCATCCAGATCGGTTGCGTGAGTCAGGACGTGGCGGGCGTATTCCGCGATCTGGAAAATGTCCGGGATGATGGCAGGTTCGTAGCCGGTGGTCACCGCCGTCTCCCGGCCGTGCCTGACTCCGGCTTCCTCGCGCACCCGGTACCCGCCGGCCAGCACCCGCTTCCATCCCCGATAGCGGGACTCCAGGCCTTGCAGCCTGCCTTTCAACTCGGCGGCGGCCTCCGGACGCCCCAATGCTTCGGCCCACGCGTGAAGATCCGCGGGAGTGGCCGTCTGCTTGCCGTTCTCCAGCTTCGAAATCTTCGACGCCGGCCAGCCCAGTCGTCCGGCGAGGTCGCGGCCGTTCACGCCCGCCTCGGTGCGCAACTCCCGTAGCCGCACACCGAGAGACAGCCGGGCCTGCTGAAAATCGGTACTCACCACCCGGAGGCTACCTGTCGACCGAACTCGCACGTCGGAACCGCGAAGTGCCGTGCGGCATCGCAGGCTTGGCGCTCGGCAAGCACTGCGGGGGTGACCGTGCAGTCGTGGAGGTGACGGGCTCGGGTTTCGCAGAGGGCGCCGAGGAGGGAGGCCAGGAGGTTGAAGGTCAGGAGGCCTAGCATCGGCGGCGGTCCCGCTCACGCTTGTACTCGCGGAGGAGGGCGAGGAGGTTGATGAGGGTGCTCGCCGGGATGTTGCCGAGGGAGACGAGGGCGCGGCCGTCGAGGTTGGTCTCGCCGGCCTGGGCGGAGGGCCAGAGGAGCCCGAACTCGCGACCCTCGGTCCGGAGTTCGACGATGAGTCCGGTGATCTGGCGGGCCGTGAGGTGGCGCAGCGCCGGATCGGCCGGGTGGATGGGGTGGTGGGCGATCACGCGACACCGTCCAACTCGAACCAAACGATTTTGCCCAGCTTCAGGGGGTCGACGCCCCAGCGGTGGGTGAGGCCGGCGACCAGCTGGAGGCCCCGGCCGGACTCGGCGAGCGGGCACGGCGTTCGCTGCTCGGGGAGGGCGGAGGAGCGGTCCGCGACGGTGACGCGGAGGGTGTTGGAGAGGGGGTCGGAGAGGAAGTGGATGAGGACGACGGGGGAGGTCGTCTCGCCGTGACGCCAGGCATTGACGATCAGTTCGACGAGGGCGAGCTCGGCGTCCGCGATGGAGGAGGAGGGCCAGCCGACGCGGGCCATGCCGTCGCGGAGGGTGTCGCGAGCGAGGGTGAGGGAGGGGGAGTTGAGGTTACGCACGATGTCTCCCAGTGACGGAGATGGGTGCTCTTCAATGCCCGAGCGGCACTACCGACAATCCGCTCGGTGAGCGGTGCATCACAGACTGTAGGGCATGCGATAGCAAATTTGCTAGCGAGGCCAGGAAGATATGCCTATCTGCTCGCTGGACTCGCCACACACCGACGATGGATGCTGGGAAGATGCCACCTACCCCAACCGCACGCCGCAAGCGCGTCGGCATCGAGCTGCGAAAGATGCGAGAGGCCGCCGGACGCACAGCTGGAGACGCTGCCGCCGTTCTCGGGCTGGACCGGAGCAAGGTCACGCTGATCGAACAAGGCGCCTACCCGGTCAGCGCTGAACGGGTGCTTGCGCTCGCCGCCGAGTACGAGGAGGCCGACTCTGCGTACGTCGACGCCGTCGCCGAGATGGCCGCCGACCGCACCAAGGGGTGGTGGGAGGAGCACAGAGGGCTCGTCCCACCAGGGATTCTTGAGATCTCCGAAGTTGAACACTATTCCAGCGCGTTGGTGACGTATCAGATCTGCCATGCGCCCGGGCTCATGCAGACCGAGGAGACAGCTCGCGCGATCTTCCGAGAGGTCTATCCTCCGCTGCGGCCACTGAACATCGAAGCGCGAGTCGAGAACCGGATGCGGCGAGCAGAGCTCCTGACACGCAGCGATCCACTGGAATACGAAGCAATCGTGCACGAGGCCGCGCTGCGCATGGAGTTCGGGGGAACGGCTGTCGCCAGAGAGCAGCTGAAGCAGTTGCTCGTGCTCTCGGAGGCCCCCAACGTGACACTGCGCGTATTGGAGTTCAGGGCCGGCGGATTCAAGGGTGCGGGCCACGCCGTGCTGTATGCAAGCGGGCCGGTACCCCGCCTCGATACGGTCCAGCTTGACTCCGTAGGATCGCCAGCGTTCCTGACCGAGATGAACCAGCTGGAGAACTACCGGAACATCATCGGGGCGATGCGTGATCGCGCGCTCGATCCATCGGCCTCCCGTGACGTGATCTCCAGCATCATGAACAGCCTGTGAGGGATCCCGTGGAATGGCGAAAGCCCAGTGCCTGTGGCGACGGCAATAACTGCCCAGAGGTCGCCATCACCTCCGACGCCGTCTACGTCCGCAGCAGTCTGCTCCCCGACGCCATCGCCCAACTCACCCCCACCGAATGGCGCGACCTCGTCTCCGCCATCCGCGCCGGCGAGTTCGACGTCTGATCCACCACGCAGGGCGGGCCGTTCGTCGAACGGCCCGCCCTGGCCGTCCCCTTGAGCCCCTTCCGCCCCTGCTAACCCAGCAGTCCGATAACCCCATATTCACAAGACGGCCTGATCCCACCGCTCCCCAACCACCCCCGTACGACCATCGGTTTGCCGCCGAGGAGGGCCGGGGTAGTGCCGAGGAGTTCGCACTCCCACGGACTCCAAGTCCGGTGCGAGCGCTGATTGTTAGACATTGCGAAGGGATATATCCATGAACAGGACCCTCCGGAGCGCCCTCGTGGCAGTCGCCGCCGTCGGCGCCCTCGGCGCCGCCGCTGCCGCTCCCGCCATGGCCGCAGGCACCGCGCCGGCCCAGCCGACGGCCCGGGTGCAGGCACAGCTCAGCAACCCGAAGACGGTCAAGGCCGACGACTTCAACAAGGCCCGCGACATCCTGATCAAGGCGGGCAGCAAGACGGCCGAGAAGACCCACCCGTCCCACGGCGTCAAGGACGTCCCCGTCTCCTACGGCACGAGCCTGCTCGCCGAGGCCCGCGACGAGTTCCGCGCGGCGGACAAGAACCTGCCCGAGAAGGACAAGCAGTCCGGCATGTCGCACGCCCACTACAAGGCCGTCCACGACGCGGCCAAGAAGATGGGCATCGACACCTGGTAACCCCGCCCGGGGGCGGCCCCCCGGGGCGCCAGGGGGGGGGGGGCCGGGCGGGAACGGCCGCCATTGAC
>NZ_JBHWIJ010000020.1:31992-36260 GCF_042732255.1 Kitasatospora sp. NPDC059803
GCCCGCGCCCCCGGCCCCCCCCCCCCCGCGCCCCCCCCCCCTACCGCCCCCCCAGCTCTACCGGGGCGTCGGGCCCTGCCGGCTCGGCCGGCCGTCCGGGTCGAGGGTGAACACCACGGTCTCGGTCCCCTTCACCCCGGTCACCGCGATCCGGTCCGGCCCGGACCAGTCGACCCTGCCGAACTCGCCGCCACGGATGTCCCATTCGCCCAGTTCCCAGTGGCGGGCGGACCAGCCGCTGCCGGTCAACAGCTCGACCCGGTAGATCGGGTCGATCGAGAAGGCGACGTCGGTCACGGTCAGCACGCGGTCCGGGCGCTCCGGGTGGCTCTTCCGGCTGACGGGCTGCCCGTCGCGGTCGAGCAGCAGCGACAGGAGCACGGCCAACCCCCCGAGGAAGACGAGTGACACCAGGGCGGCCGCGCAGCCGACCTGCGACCACCAGGTGCGGAACTCGAACTGGATCACCAGCGAGACCACGGCCAGCACGACGGTGGCGCCGAGCAGCGGCAGCGGGTGGTTGAGCCAGCGCTCGACCTCCACCAGCCCACCTGAGAACGAGGCCTGATAGCCCGGCAGATAGACGAGGAGCGCCGCCAGCGCCACACCTCTGAGCCACCACACGATCCGCTTGCGACGTGCCGCCGTCATGCGCCCCTCCCCAGGGTGAGCCTTTGCCCGGACTTTACTACCGGATGTCCGGCGGTTGGGGCTCCGGTCGGCTCCGGCCCAGGCCCGGGGCGTCCACCACTACCGGCCACGACTCAGGACCGGCCACGACGCCGAGAGGCCCGGGCGGACATCGCTGTCCTCCCGGGCCTCCCGCTACCGGCCGTACCCCCGTCACCGCCGGTAGAAGACGCTCCTCGACCAGAAGTAGCCGATCAGCGTCAGCCCGGTGCACCACGCCAGCGCGCTCCAGGCGCTGTTGCCGATCGGGGTGCCCATCAGCAGCCCCCGCAGGGTCTCGATGATCGGCGTGAACGGCTGGTACTCGGCGAACCACCGCAGGGCGGTCGGCATCGAGTCGGGCGGGACGATGGCGCTGCCGATGAAGGGCAGGAACTGAATCGGCATCGGCAGGTTGCTGGCGCTCTCCACCGTCTTGGCGACCAGCCCGATGCCCGCCGATATCCAGGTCAGCGCGATGGTGACGAACAGCAGCAGTCCGACGGCCGCCAGCCATTCCACCAGCCCGGCGTTGGGCCGGAAGCCCATCGCGAGGGCCGCGCCGACCACCAGGACCAAGCCGAGCATGGTCTGTATCACGCTGCCGACCACGTGCCCGGCCAGGAAGGCCGAGCGCGATATCGCCATCGTGCGGAAGCGGTTGACGATGCCTTCCGTCATGTCGACGCAGACCCCGATCGCCGTGACCAGCGACCCCGAGGCCGCCGCCATCAGCAGGATGCCGGGCGTCACGTAGTCGATGTAGCTGCCGCCGCCGATGCCCGCGCCGAGCGCGCCGCCATAGGCGTAGTTGAACAGCAGCAGCATCATCACCGGCATGATCACGACTGCGAAGGTCAGGGACGGGTACCGCAGCGCGTGCTTGAGGTTGCGCCGCAGCATGGTCAGCGAGTCACTGACCGCGTAGCTCACCGAAGCGCTCATCGGACGCCCTCTCCCGTCAGCGTGAGGAACACGTCGTCCAGATCGGCCGTCTCCACGACCAGCGACTCGGCCCGGACCGAGGCGTTGTCGAGCGCGTCCAGCACCGCCTTCACGGTGACCACGGAGTTGTCCCCCGGGATGTCCAGCCGCAGCGCCTCGGTGTCGACCACCGCGTAGTCGAACAGTCCGGCGGCAGCCCCCAGTTGGGCCGCGTCCGCGAACTGGAGCCGGATCCGCCCGCCGGGGACGATCCGCTTCAGCTCGTCCGCCGTGCCCTCGGCGACGATCCGCCCGCCGTCCAGGACGGCGATCCGGTCGGCGAGTTCGTCGGCCTCCTCCAGGTACTGGGTGGTGAGGAAGATCGTCACCCCATGGTCGGCGACCAGCCCCCGGATGATCTCCCACATCGTCCGCCGACTGCGCGGGTCCAGCCCGGTGGTCGGCTCGTCGAGGAAGATCACCCGCGGATCGCCGACCAGCGTCATCGCCAGGTCGAGCTTGCGCCGCATGCCGCCGGAGAAGGTGACGACCGGCTTGCGCGCCGCCTCCGTGAGGTCGAACCGCCGCAGCAGATCCTCGGCCCGCCTCCGCCCCTCCCGACGGGGGAGGTGGTTGAGGTCCGCCATCAGCAGCAGGTTCTCCTCGGCGGTGAGCAGGTTGTCCACCGCCGAGAACTGGCCGGTGACACCGATCGCCGCCCGCACCCCGGAGGCCTGCTCGACCACGTCGTGCCCGGCCACCCGGGCCACCCCGCCGTCGGCCGGGATCAGGGTGGAGAGGATCTGCACGGTGGTGGTCTTGCCGGCGCCGTTCGGCCCGAGCAGGGCGAACACGCTGCCCGCCGGAATCTCCAGGTCGATGCCGTTCAGCACGGCCTTGTCGCCGTAGGACTTGGTCAGTCCGACTGCCGAGATCGCCGCCATCACGCCCTCCGGATCACGACGTCGCCGAGCTGGGTGCGGCCGCGGACCTCGACGGTCTCCCGAGCGTCGCCCGGACCCTGCGTCGCACCGAGGGCGTTGCGCACGGTGCCGACCTTGCTGTGCACGTCGAGCCAGGCGGCCGTGCCCTCCGCGATGCCGACCTCCAAGTCCCCCAGGGAGGTCTGCATGGTGATCTGGCCGCGCACCACCCGGCCGATCCGGATCGGGCCGTGCGCCGTCTTGGCGTCCACCCCCGCGTGGGCGGTGCCGACCTCGATCCGGCCGAAGGAGGAGCTGGCCTTGAGCGCCCCGTGGACCTCACGGACCTCCGTGTCGCCGTTGCTGTTCTTGACCGTCAGCGTGCCCCCGACCGTGCCGACCGCGACCCGGCCGAGCCCGGAGACCTCCGCGTCCCCGTCGACCGAGTCCACCCGGACCTCCCCGTGGTCGGTCTTGAGCCGCGCGCTCGCGGCCTGCTCGACCTGGATCCGGCCGAGCGAGGTCTTCAGCCGGCAGTCGCCGAGCGGGCCCTCGGCGACGAAGGTGGCCATCGGGGCGTCGGCGTTGACCTCGGAGCCCGCCGGCAGCTCGATCAGGATGTCGATCGAGCCGATCCGGCCGAACGGCGAGCGCTTCTTCGGGCCCTTGAGGGTGAACCGGCCGCCGGCGTAGTCGACCTGGGTCTGCTGGGCGGCCTTGACGTCCGCCTCCTCGGCGGGGTTGGCGGGCTTGACCTCGACCACGGTGTCGGTGCGCTTGCTCGCGCTGATCCGCACCGAGCCGATCTCGAATTCGAGGGTGGCGGAGATCGGTCCGTCGGTCTCGTACGTAGGCATGGCTGTCCCGTCCTCTTGACTCTGATGGGTGTTCCCGCTGGTCGGAGCGGGGGTGACGTCGTTGCGGATGGAGCGCGGATGGAGCGGATGGAGCGGGTCTGGCAGGCGGAGCGGATGGAGCGGGCGGAAGCGTCAGTGGACCCAGCCGGTGAAGCCCTGGCCGCCGCGGCGCGGGCGGACCGTCGGCTGGGGGGCCGGTGCGGCGGCCGGGCGGGCGGCCGGCTCGCCGGCCTCCAGCGCGCCGGCGACGGCCCGGACCAGCCAGGCGTTGAGGGAGAGGCCCTCCTGCCCGGCGGCCTCCTCCGCCCGGGCCTTGAGGTGGGCGGGCAGGCGCAGGTTGATCCGGGCGGTGCCCGTCTCGTCCGACTCCGGCACCACTGGCGGCGCCACTGGCACCACCGATGCCACCATCGGCGCCATCGGTGGCACCACGGGCGGCACATCACCGTGGAAGGCGTCGGTGCCGGGCGGTACGGTGACCACGAACTCGGGATCGAGCCCGCGCAGCCGCACGTCCACCGAGCCGGGGGCGAGCTCGCGGGTCACTTCGCCCATCGCGGCCGAGAGCGCGTTGAGCAGGGTGAGCCGCACGGCCGAATCCAGCGGCAGCGTCAGCCGCTCGGCCAGCGCGCGGGCTTCGTCCCCGCCCGTGCCCGCGGCCACCGCGAGCTCGTTCCGAAGGTTTTCGACGTACGGCGTGAGGTCCATGGCTTCAGCATGGCACAGCAGTGGTGCCATGTCGAGCCATTAATGGCGCCACTTTGGCACCATGTCCGAATGGGGACAGAAAACCCGGCCCCCCGGGCGCGGGGGGGCGGGGGGGGGCGGGGGGCGGCTACACGGGGGGGCCGCCGGGGGGGCGCGGCGCGAGGGGCGCGGCCCCCCCCCCGGGCGG
>NZ_JBHWIJ010000020.1:36270-54127 GCF_042732255.1 Kitasatospora sp. NPDC059803
GCGGGCGACATAGAGAGACACAGAGAGCCACACAGTGCCACACACTGCGAGGCCGCCACACACCCCCCCCCCCCCCGCGCGCCGCGCGGGGCGCGGGTTCACGGGGCACTTCACAGGGCGTCCACCAGGGCGGACGCCGGGAATCAGGCCTTCCAGCCCGCCAGGTACGCGTCGATCTCGCCCGCCAGCCGCGCCTTGCCCGCCACGTCCAGGAAGGACGCCTCGACCGCGTTGCGCGCCAGCGCCGCCACCCCGGACTCGTCCAGGCCCAGCAGCCGCGCCGCGACGGCGTACTCGGCGTTGAGGTCGGTGCCGAACATCGGCGGGTCGTCGCTGTTGATGGTGACCAGCAGCCCGGCGTCCACCATCCGCTTGATCGGGTGCTCCTCGATCCGCTCCACCGCCCGGGTGGCGATGTTGGAGGTCGGGCAGACCTCCAGCGGGATCCGGTGCTCGCCCAGGTGGTCCAGCAGCGCCGGGTCCTTCACCGACTGCGTGCCGTGCCCGATGCGCTCGGCGCCGAGCACCCGGATCGCGTCCCAGACCGTCTCCGGCCCGGTGGTCTCGCCCGCGTGCGGGACGCTGCGCAGGCCGGCCGCCCGCGCCCGGTCGAAGTAGGGCTTGAACTGCGGGCGCGGCACGCCGATCTCCGGGCCGCCGAGGCCGAAGCTGACCAGGCCCTCGGGGGCCAGGTCGACGGCGAGCCGGGCGGTCTCCTCGGCGGCCTCCAGGCCGGCCTCGCCGGGGATGTCGAAGCACCAGCGCAGCACGACCCCGAGCTCCTTCTCGGCGCGCAGCCGGGCGTCCTCGATCGCCTCCATGAAGGCGACGTCCGGGATGCCCCGCTTGACCGAGGAGTACGGGGTGATGGTCAGTTCGGCGTACCGGATGTTCTGGCGCGCCATGTCCTCGGCCACGCCGTAGGTGAGCGCGCGGACGTCCTCGGCGTCGCGGATCAGGTCCACGACGCTCAGGTAGACGTCGATGAAGTGCGCGAAGTCGGTGAAGGTGAAGTACTCGGCGAGCGCCGCCGGGTCGACCGGCACCTTCGAGCGGCCGCGGTGGCGGGCCGCCAGCTCGGCGACGACGCGCGGCGAGGCCGAGCCCACGTGGTGGACGTGCAGCTCCGCCTTGGGCATCCCGGCGATGAACGCCTCGATGCCCCCCTGGCCACTGGGGTTTCCGATCCGACTTCCGTCCGGCTGGACCACGGTGGTTCCCTACTTCCTCTACGCGCGTACCGACAGGTGCTGGCAAGGATAGGCCGCCCCGGGGTCAGCCTCCGAGAGCGGTCGCGACGGTGTGGATGAGCAGCCCGGCCATGGCGCCGACCACGGTGCCGTTGATCCGGATGAACTGCAGGTCGCGGCCCACGTTGGCCTCGATCTTGCGGGAGGCGTCGTCGGCGTCCCAGCCCGCCACCGTCTCGGAGATCAGCGAGGTGATCTCGGCGCGGTAGGTGTCGACCAGGTACTGGGCGGCGTCCTGGAGCCAGCCGTCCACCTTGGCCTGGAGCTTGGCGTCGGTCGCCAGGCGCGCGCCGAAGCTGCTCACGCCCTCGCGGATACGCCGGCGCAGTTCGCTGTCCTCGTCCTCGGCCGCGTTCACCACCAGGGTGCGGACGGCCGCCCAGGTGGAGGCGATCAGGTCCTGCACCTCGGGCCGGGCCAGCAGCTCCACCTTGGCCCGCTCCACCCGGGCGATGGTCTCCGGGTCGGTCTGCAGTTCGGTCGCGAAGTCGGCGAGGAAGTTGTCGATGGCGCCGCGGGCCGGGTGGTCCGGGTCGTCCCGGATGTCGGTGACGAACCGCATCAGCTCCTTGTAGACCCGCTCGCCGACCTGGTTGTCGAGGAACTTGGGCGTCCAGCCCGGGGTCTTCTGGGTGACCCGCTGGACCACCTCCTCGTGGTTGGCCGTCAGCCAGCCGTGCGCCCGGACGGCCACCAGGTCGACCACGCCGTGGTGCCCGCCGTCCGCGACCACCTTGCCCAGCATCCGGCCCATCGGCTCGGCCACCGAGGTGGCCGCCGCCCGCCTGGTCACCGCCTCGGCGACGACCGCCTGCACGTCGTCGTCCCGGAGCACCGCGAGCACCCCGCGCAGCGCCGCCGAGGCCTCCTTGGTGACCCGCTCGGCGCTGCCCGGCGCGGCCAGCCACTCCCCCAGCCGCCGGGCGATGCCCAGCGACGCGAGGCGGCCGCGCACCACGTGACCGGAGAGGAAGTTGTCGCCGACGAAGTCGCCGAGCGAGCGCCCGAAGGCGTCCTTCTTGGTCGGGATGATCGCGGTGTGCGGGATCGGCAGGCCCAACGGGCGGCGGAACAGCGCCGTCACCGCGAACCAGTCGGCCAGCGCGCCGACCATGCCCGCCTCGGCGGCCGCCGCCACGTACCCGGCCCAGGAGCCGGCGCCGGCCGCCTTGGCCCAGGTGGCGAGGGCGAAGACCAGGCTCGCGAAGGCCAGCAGGCCGGTCGCGATGGTCTTCATCCGGCGGACGCCATGTCTCTTCTGCTCGTCGGCGGCGGTGAACCGGACCCCGGGGCCCGTACCGCTGAAGGCTTCGTCACTCACCCCGCCAGTCTGCCCGCTGCCCGGCGCGGGTGAGAGCGCGCCCCGCGATCACGCGCCTGGTTGCGCGCCCGGGCACGCCTCGCGCGCAGCCAGGCGCACGCCCTGTGCCCGCCCACTCACGCCGCGTGCGGTACGCCGTGCCCGCCGACGCGGCGAGCCGCACGCCCGCCAGAGCCTGAACCCTCACCCCTCAGGCCCCGCCCAACATGGTCACGCCCCGCCCAGCACGATCCGCCGCACCCCCTCGACCGCCCACACCGCCGGATCCGTGCACCGCCGCCCGTCCAGCAGCACCCGCACCCCCGGCAGGTCCTCCGGCGCCAGCCCCCGGTACTCCGGGTGGTCCGCCTGGAGCACCGCCGCCACCACCGGCTCCCCCTCGTACGGAGGCAGCCCGAGCGCCGCCAGTTCCCCGCCCCCGTACAGCGGATCGCTGACGTACGGCCGCGCCCCCGCCGCCCGCACCGCCTCGACCAGCGGGAACACCCCCGAGTACGCCGTCTCCTTGACCCCGCCCCGGTACGCCGCCCCGAGCACCAGCACGCCCTGCCCGGCGATCCCGCCCGCCAGCGCGCCGTCCAGCACCCCGACCGCGTACCCGGGCATCTCCAGGTTGGCCTCCCGGGCGGCCCGCACGACCGTCGCACCCGGGTCGTTCCACAGGTACAGCCGCGGGTACACCGGGATGCAGTGCCCGCCGACCGCGATGCCGGGCCGGTGCAGGTGGCTGTACGGCTGCGAGTTGCACGCCTCGGCGATCTCCGCGAAGTCCACCCCGACCCGGTCGGCGTACCGGGCGAACTGGTTGGCGAGCGCGATGTTGACGTCCCGGTAGGTGGTCTCGGCGAGCTTGGCGAACTCCGCCGCCTCCACCGAGGCCAGCTCCCAGACGCCGTTGGGCCGGGGCAGGTCGGGGCGCGGGTCGAAGTCCAGCGCGGCCCGGTAGAACTCGGCGCCGCGCCGGGTCGAGGCGGCGTCCACGCCGCCGACCAGCTTGGGGTAGCGCCGCAGGTCGGCGAAGACCCGCCCGGTGCGGACCCGCTCCGGGCTGAACACCAGCGCGAAGTCCGCCCCGGCGGCCAGCCCGGAGCCGGCCGCCAGCCGGGGCGCCCAGCGGCCCCGGGTGACGCCGACCGGCAGGGTGGTCTCGTAGCTGACCAGGGTGCCCCGGCGCAGCCCGGCGGCGACGGCGTCGGTGGCCGCGTCGAGCAGGCCGAAGTCCGGGGTGCCGTCGGCGGCGGTGACCAGCGGGACGACCAGCACCACGGCCTCGGCGGCGGCGACGGCGGCCGTGGTGTCGGTGGTGGCCCGCAGCCGCCCTTCGACGACCACCCGCTTCAGCGCCTCGTCCAAACCCGCCTCCCGGGGGAACGGCGGCACGCCCTGGTTGACGCTGCGGACGACCCCGGGGGCGATGTCCGCCCCCGTCACCCGGTGCCCCTTCAACGCGAACTGCACGGCCAGCGGCAGGCCCAGCTTGCCCAGCCCGACCACGCAGACGTCCATCGCCCCGCTCATCCCCGCACCCCGTTCATCCTCGCGTCCCGTTCATCCCCGCACCCTGCTCATCCCCGCGTCCCCTCTCCTCCGGGGCGCCCAGCCTCCGGGATCCCCGGCCTCCGGGCCCCCCGCTCACCCCCGGCCCCCGTTCACCGTGTTGGCGAGCCGGCGCCACACCGGGTAGCGCCGCAGCCCGCGCCGCAACTGGGCCGGCACGGCGCCGCGCCACACCTGCTGGGCCAGGTTGAGCGACGGAACCTCCACCGGCAGCCGCACCGGCTCCTCGCCCAGCAGGAACAGCTCGTCCGGCAGGCCCAGCCGGGCGTCCCGGAACGCCGGGTAGCCCGCGTAGTGCCGCCGCCCGTCGACGACCACCGGCGGGTCGCCGTGCGCGGCCTCGTACCGGATCAGGTCCCGCAGCGCCTCCGGCCGGACGGCGGCGGCGAGTTCGAGCCGCAGCCGCTCGGCGACGGGCAGCCGCTGGTAGACCGCGCGGGCGCCGAAGCGCTCGATCAGCCGGCCGACCTCGGCGCAGACCTGCTCCTGCACGGTGCCGTCGAGCAGCAGGAAGTCGTCCTGGAGCAGCCGCGGCACGTCCCACGCGAAACTGCGGGCCCGGATCGCGTCCAACTCCCCGCCGGGCGCGGCCAGATCGGCGGCGACCTGCTGCAACGCCGCGATCCCGCGCAGCCGGTCCAGCACCCCGGCCCGCTGGGTGACGTTGCCCAAGTCCTGGCGCAGCACCAGGAAGTAGCAGTCGTAGTCGGCGAGGACGGACACCCGGCCCGCCCGCAGGCAGGCCTCCAGGGTGAACGGCTGGTCCGAGAAGACCTTCAACTCCTCGTCGCGGCGCAGCCCGTGGCGCCGGACGAGGTCCATCCGGAACAGCTTGGTGTCGGACAGCGCCCAGGCCAGCGCCGAGTCGGTGAAGCCGACGGACTCGGCGTTGGCGTGGAAGATCCCCTGCGGCACCAGCCGCCCGTTCACCCCGACCTGCTTGGGCACCAGCACGTCCGAACCCCAGGCGTCGGCCGCCGTGACCAGCCGCTCCAGCGCCTCGGCGCCGAGCCAGTCGTCCGCGCCGAGGAACAGCACGTAGCGGCCGCGGGCCAGTGCCAGGCCCCGGTTGGTGGGGGCCGCCGGGCCGCCCGAGTTGGGCTGGTGCACCACCCGGAACAGCCCTGGGTGGCGGGCGGCGTAGTCGTCCAGGACGGCCTCGCCGCCGTCCGTGGAGCCGTCGTCGACGACCACCACCTCCAGCCGCCCGGGCGCCAGGGTCTGCCCGACCAGCGAGTCCAGGCAGGCGGTGAGGTAGGGCATGGTGTTGTAGACCGCGACCACCACGGTCACATCGGGTCCGGTCATCGAGAAGCGCTGCCCTCCGGTGTGCTGTTCGCCGAGCGATGCAACGTCAACTCGGCTGCCCGCCGGGGAGTCACGTGCCCTCCCCGGACGGGTGACAGCGACCGGACACACGTTCAGCGTTCGGGAGGGTCAGCCGATCGCCACCTCCGTGTACATCCGCGCGATCACGTCCTCGATCGCCGGCTCGCGCACCGACAGGTCCACCAGCGGATAGCGCGCGGCCACCGCCGCCACGATCGGCGCGGCGCTCTGCTGCGCCGGGAAGGCCAGCCACTGCCGGGGCCCCTCGACCTTCACCACCCGGGCGCCGGCCACCTCGATCGCGGGCCGGGCCTCGGCCAGGTCGACCACCAGGGTGCGCTCGCTGCGCCCGGTGGCGTGCAGGCCGTCCAGCCCGCCGTCGTAGACGACCCGGCCGTGGTCGATCACCATCACCCGGCCGCAGAGCTGCTCGATGTCGGTCAGGTCGTGCGTGGTGAGCAGCACGGTGGTGCCCCGGTCCCGGTTCACCTCGCGCAGGAACTCGCGCACCTTCCCCTTGCTGACCACGTCCAGGCCGATGGTCGGCTCGTCCAGGTAGAGCACCTGCGGGTCGTGCAGCAGCGCCGCCGCGAGGTCGCCGCGCATCCGCTGGCCGAGCGAGAGCTGGCGGACGGGGGTGTCCAGCAGCCCTTCCAGGTCGAGCAGTTCGACGCAGCGGGCGAGGTTCTCGCGATATCGGCGGTCGGGGATGCGGTAGATCCGGCGGGCGAGTTCGAAGGAGTCGCACAGCGGGAGGTCCCACCAGAGCGTGGTGCGCTGGCCGAAGACGACGCCGATCCGGCGGGCCAGCGCGACGCGTTCGCGGGCCGGGTCCACTCCGGCGACGCGCAGCCGCCCGCCGCTGGGCACGAGGATGCCGGTGAGCATCTTGATGGTGGTGGACTTGCCGGCGCCGTTGGGGCCGATGTAGCCGACGCACTCGCCGGCCTCGACGGTGAAGCTCAGCCCATCCACCGCGCGCACCTCGCGCTTGACCCGGCTGAAGCGGCCGGTGCGGGCCCGCACGGTGAAGGTGCGGCGGACGTCCTCGAGTTCGATCAGTGCCATGGGGGTTCCTTGCGTAGGAGGGGGGTTCAGCTACCGGTGCCCCGGTAGGTTCAGCTGCCGGTGCCGCGGTAGGCGCGCAGTCCGGCCCGCCAGGCGAGCCCGGCGGCGGCGACGCAGAGCGCGGCGGCGAGCGGGGAGGCGTACTGGAAGGCGGTGGGCAGGCCGAGCGGGTCGGGCCGGCCGAGGATGTGCAGGGCGGGCAGCCAGTTGACGAAGGCCAGCGGGACGCCGAAGACCACGCCGGCCACCAGTTCCTTGGCGAAGATGGTCGGCGGGTAGTGCAGCAGGGTCGCGCCGCCGTAGGTGAAGGAGTTCTGGATCTCCTTGGACTCGCCCCACCAGAACTGCACGGTCGCGCCGCCGACGTAGATCGCGCCGAAGATGACGCTGCCGCAGACCAGCAGGGCGGGCACCAGCAGCACGCGGTCCCAGGTCCAGTGCACGTCCAGGGTGGCCAGTGACCAGGCGAGCACGGCCAGGGCCTGGATCGGGCGGCCGAGCCGGCGCAGCGAGAAGCGTTCGGCGCACAGTTGGGCGAGCGCGGGCGCCGGCCGGATCAGCATGGTGTCCAGCGATCCGTTGACGATCCGCACGCCGAGGCCCTCGACCGAGCCGACCAGCAGGTTGGCCACGCCGAGGGCGAAGGTCGCGGTGCCGTAGAGGAACGCGATCTCCGGCAGGCGCCAGCCGCCCAGCTGGTCGGTGTGCCGGAACATCAGCACCAGGACGACGAAGTCCAGCGAGTGCGTGGCGAGGCTGGCCACCAGGTTCAGGGCGAAGGAGGCCCGGTAGGCCATCATCGAGCGCATCCACATCCGGGCGCACAGCCACCAGGAGCGGACCGCCCACGCGGTGCGGGGCACGATCGGCTCAGCCACCCTGCACCACCACCTTGCGGGTCGCCAGCCACTGGGCGCCCCGGCCCGCGGCGAGCAGGGCGACGGCCCAGGCGAGCTGGAAGCCGAGCGCGCCGAGCAGGTCGGCGCCGGTCGAGCGCTCCAGGAAGACGTCGGTCGGCACCTTCACCAGCGCCGCCCAGGGCAGCACCGCGGCGAGGTCGCCGAGCAGGCCGGGGAAGAGCACGATCGGCAGCAGCATCCCTGAGAAGAACATCGAGACCACCAGCATCACCGAGCGCACCCCGTCCGAGTCGTGCAGCCAGAAGCCGGTGATCGAGGCCAGGAAGCGCAGCCCGAAGCTGACCACCAGCGCGAGCAGCACCGAGAGCAGGAAGACCGCCCAGGTCAGCGGCTGCTCGGGCATCCGGGTGCGGAACACCAGGGCGCCGACGAGCAGCGGCACGGTGCCGCGGACCAGCAGTTGGAAGGCGGCCCGGCCGAGGTCGGTGGCCAGCCACCAGCCCTGGAAGTCGACCGGGCGGTAGAGGTCGACGGCGATGTCCCCGCTGCGGAAGCGGTCCTGGAGGTCGTCCTGGAAGCCGCCGCCCCACACCGCGACGGTGACCAGCAGGGCCTGGCTGACCCAGATGTAGGTGACGGCCTGGCTCTGGTCGTAGCCGCCGAGGCTGGGGCGGGCCTGCCAGAGGGCGAGGAAGGAGGAGGCCAGGATGATGCCGAAGACGGTGTTGGTGAAGGTGCCGGCCAGGGTGGCGGCCCGGTAGGTGGAATAGCGGCGGAAGGCGCCGCGGGCGACGGCCGCGTAGAGCCCGAGGACGGGCAGGGGTCCGGTGGGATCAGGAGGGCGTGCGGTCCGCGTCTCCGCGGGTGCGAGATTCAGCATATTGTCTCCTTGTCGACAAATACGGGCAGACGGATGCCCGCCGACGTCCGCGCACACCCCAGCGGCTCCGACCGGCCGAACCCGGGGGTACCGGGCCGAACGCGCGGAGCTGACGGAACTGGGTGCGCTGTGCGGGTGCGCTATGCGAGTGCGCCACGTGAGGCGCTACCTGGTTTGCACCTTTCACCGTAGCGCCGAGGACCAGCCGCCGCACCCGATTTCCCCGAGCACGCCAACCCCCCGACCACCCCCTGATCGGCCATCAAATAGCACATAATCGCGGCATGACCTTGAGCACCCGACGCCAGGCCAAACGAGCCGCCCGCCGCGCGGCCCGCCGAGCCCTCCCCCGCTGGCGCCGGCTCCTGCCCACCTGGCGCATCACGCTCGGCGCCCTCACCGCCGCGCTCCTGCTCACCGCCGGCGCCTTCGCCGTGCTCTACGTCATCGTCCCGGTGCCCGACCCCAACGCCCACGCCGTCGCCCAGAACAACATCTACCTCTACGCCGACGACACCACCGAGATCGCCCGCACCGGCGCCGTCAACCGCACCGACGTCACCATCGACCAGATCCCCCCGCAAACCCAGCACGCCGTCGTCTCCGCCGAGGACCGCACCTTCTACCGCAACCGCGGCATCGACCTCAAAGGCATGCTCCGGGCCGGCTGGAACACCCTCACCGGCAAGGGCACCCAAGGCGGCTCCACCATCACCCAGCAGTACGTCAAGAACTACTACCTGACGCAGGACAAGACCATCGAACGCAAGGGCCGCGAACTCTTCATCGCCCTCAAGGTCGACCAGCAACGCGACAAGCCCGAGATCCTCGCCGGCTACCTCAACAGCAGCTACTTCGGCCGCGGCGCCTACGGCATCCAGAGCGCCGCCCACGCCTACTACGGCGTCGACGTCTCCGCACTCACCCTCGCCCAGGGCGCCTACCTCGCCTCCCTCCTCCAGGCCCCCAGCAGCTACGACGTCAAGACCGCCACCCCCGCCAACCGCGAGAAGGCCATCGCCCGCTGGCACTACACCCTCGACGGCATGGTCCAACTCGGCTTCCTCACCGACGCCGAACGCACCGCCACCACCTTCCCCGAACCGATCGACCCCCAGCCCGCCACCGGCCTCTCCGGCCAGGCCGGCTACCTCGTCGGCGTCGCCGACGACTACCTCGTCTCCGCCGGCATCATCGACACCGCCACCCTCAAGGCCGGCGGCTGGCGCATCACCACCACCTTCGACAAGCCCAAGCAGGACGCCTTCCACAAGGCCGTCCAGGACGAACTCACCGACGAACTCGACCCCCAGCGCCGCCCCGCCACCGACACCGACGTCCGGGTCGCCGGCGCCTCCGTCGAAGCCGCCACCGGCCGCGTCGTCGCCGTCTACGGCGGCCCCGACTACGCCAAACAGCCCTACAACGACGCCCTGCGCCAGGACAACCAGATCGGCTCCACCTTCAAACCCGTCGACCTCGCCGCCGGCCTCATCGCCCAGCACACCCTCGACGGCCGGCCGATCACCCCCGACACCCGCTACGACGGCACCAGCGAACGCCCCGTCACCGGCGGCCCCACCCCCTACGCGCCGCCCAACGAGGACGACGTCGACTACGGCAACATCACCCTGCGCTACGCCATGGTGAAGTCCGTCAACTCCGTGTACGCGCAGGAGGGCGTCGACGCCGGCCTCGCCCGCGTCCGCGACACCGCCGTCAAACTCGGCATCCCCGACAGCGTCCGCGGCATGGACCCGGCCAACACCTCGATGACCCTCGGCACCGCCACCCCCAGCGCCCTCGACCTGGCCGGCGCCTACGCCACCCTCGCCAACCACGGCCAGGCGAACGCCCCGTGGTCCGTCCTCAAACTCGCACGCGTCCACACCGGCGGCGCCGTCGACGCCCCCAAGATGCCCGACCACACCCCCGTCGACGCCATCGACCGGCCCTACGCCGACACCGTCACCGACGTCCTGCGCGACGTCATCGGCCCCCGCGGCACCGGCGCCGCCGCCCTCGACCTCGGCCGTCCCGCCGCCGGCAAGACCGGCACCACCGACTCCAACCTCTCCGCCTGGTTCGCCGGCTACACCCCCGAACTCGCCACCACCGTCGGCCTCTTCCGCGAGAACCCGAAGACCCACGCCAAGGAACCACTGGCCGGCACCGCCGGACTCGCCCGGATCAACGGCGGCACCTTCCCCACCCGGATCTGGACCGCCTACATGAGCGCCGCCCTCGACGGCACCACCACCCAGCAGTTCGACCTCCAGACCGGCCGCGACACCCCCGCCCCCGACTTCAGCCCCAGCAGCAGCGCCACCACCACCCCCAGCCCCACCGCCACCACCCCCACCACCGGCGGCGGCAGCAGCGAGGAACCCCCCAGCAGCACCCCCGTGCCCGACACCCCCACCCACACCCCCACCCACGCCCCCAGCGCGCCCGCCCCGCAGCCCACCACCACCCAGGAACAGCCCAGCCCGCAGGCACCCCAGCCCACCACCACCCAGGAGCAGTCCAGCCCCACCCCCCGACCCACCCAGACCCGGCCCACCCACCCGACCACACCACCCAGCACCACCGGCGCCACCACCAACCCGGCGACGAGCGCGACACCACCGGCCCAGCGCGCCACCCCGCCGGCCCAGTGAGCCGCTTCACCGGCCCGACGCGCCACCCCGCCGGCCGCTGAACCACCCCGCCGAGCGGTGAACCACCCCGCCGGCCGGTGACCTACCCCGCCGCCAACTCCCGCTCCAACGGCGACCGGAACCGCGGCGTCACCCGCACCTCCCCCAGCCAGCCCGCCAGACGCGCCGCCTCCGCCGCGATCGCCGCCCCGGCCTCCGCCCCCACATCACCGAACAGCCGCCACACCACCTCGCCGTCCGGCCGCTGCGCCCAGCCGCCCACCACCCGGCCGCACCACCACACCGTCGGCCCGGCGTTGCCCGCCCGGTCGAACAGCGCCGGCACGTCCTCCGACCGCAGGTACCAGTCCCGCCCCCGCCAGCCCATCACCGTCGGATCCAGCGCCGGCAGCAGCGCCGCCCACGGCTCCGGCTCCGCCACCGGCCCGGCGTCCCCCGGCAGCACCAGCGCCGCCGCCCCGCCCGCCAGCTCCACGTCCTCGGCGCCCACGTCCGCCAGCGCCCGGCGGGTGTCCCCCAGCGTCCAACCCGTCCACCACTTCACGTCCTCGACGGTCGCCGGGCCGTACCCGGCCAGCCAGCGCCGCACCACCTCCGCCTTCGCCTCCCGCACCGGCGCGTCCGGCCACTGCGGCACCGGCGCCCACGGATAGACGTTGCTCAGCCACGACCCGCGCGGACGGCCCCGCCGCACGTGCCCGTCCGCGGCCAGCACCCGCAGCAGCCGACTGCCCACGCTCTGCCGGCTCTCGTACGGCTTGCCCGCCGACATCAGCATCGTCTCGCGCAACTCCGGTACGTCGTCGCCGAGTTCCTTCGTCGTCGCCTCACCGCGCCGGGCCACGGCGGCCAGCACCGCGCGCTCCGCCCCGGCGAGCCGCGCCTCGTCCCAGCCGTCCGCGTGGTCCCGAAGGTGCTTGAGCAGCGTCGCCCGCTCCCTCGCCGCGATCGCCCGCGCCGTCGACGAACTCACGTGCGGCGCGAAGCCCTCCGTCACCGCGAACAGCGTCCGCCGCATCGACAGCAGCTTCACCAGCGTGACGTCCTCGTACAGCGCCCGGTCCACCTCCGCCGCCGACGGCTCCGCCAGCCGCGCGCACGCCGACAGGTACACCGTCGCCGGGTCCGACGCGTGCAGCCCCACCAGCGCGTCCGCCACCTGCTCCACCCGCGCCACCCGCACCGACGGCGCCAGCAACTGCCGCCGCCCCACCCGGGCCCGCCGCTCACCCTCGCCGATCACCGGCACACGCCTCGTCATGCCGGGACCCTAGCGCCCACCACCGACAGGCCCGGCCCCTAGCGCGCCCACCACCGACAGGGCCGGACGCAAGGAGCCGGCCGGGGCACCGCCCCGACCGGCTCACGCCACGCCCGTGCTCAGAGGTTCAGAGGTAGAGCCCGGTCGAGCCCTCCGTGTCACCGAAGCGGGTCGCCGCCACCGCGTGCAGGTCACGCTCGCGCAGCAGCACGTAGGTGGCGCCGCGGACCTCGACCTCCAGCTTGTCCTCCGGGTCGTACAGGACGCGGTCGCCCGGCTCCACCGAGCGGACGCTCTGGCCCACCGCGACGGCCTCCGCCCAGGTGCAGCGCTTGGACAGCTCCGCGGTCGCGGGGATCAGGATGCCGCCGGTCGAGCGGCGCTCACCCTCACTGCCCTCGATCCGCACCAGCACGCGGTCGTGCAGCATCCGGATCGGCAGCTTCTCGCCCAGCCGGTCGTGCCGCGCCGCCTCGTACTCGGGTGCGGCGGAGGAGGCCTGCGGGGTCGGTTCGTCGTTCGTACTCACGATCCCGAAGGTACCGCCCCCGGGCGCGCGGCGTGACGCTGGCCCGGCATGCGGGAAGCCGCGGCACCCGCGGGGCCGGGCACACCCCCAGGTCAGGGCACACCCTGGGCCCGGACACACCTTCCGGCCCGGGCACACCGAAGGCCGGACGCCTCCCGCGCCCGGCCCTCACCCCGCGCCCGTTCAGCCCTTGCGGCGCTTCCGGGCGGAAGCCACCAGCAGCAGCACGCCCACGCCGACCAGCGCGGCCGGAACGATCCGCTCCGTACGCGGCTGCCCCTTCTCGTCCACGAACTGCGCCCGCACCTTCTCCACCACGCCGTTGGCGGCGACGTACGCCCGGCCGGCCTTCTCCTCGACGGCGGCCACGGCCTTCGCCTTCACCTGGGCGCTGATCGTGCTCGGGTGGACGCGCACGGCCAGCTCGTCCAGGGTGGCCGCCAGCTGGGTGCGGGTCCGGGAGATGTCCGCCTCGATCTGGGCGGTCGTCCGCGCCGACTTGTCCTTCGTGCTCGCCTCGCCCACTCGGGCCACCCCATTCACTTGCTGATGTTGTCCTGTGCGACTGACCCAGTCTGTCAGTTGCCGAGCACGGCCGCGCGACCCCACCCACCATCGGAGGTAAGTTTGCCGTGCTATGACCGCCCGCCCCAGCAACAGGAGATTTACCCGTGAGTGAGCGTCTCCAGCCCGGCGACACCGCGCCCGCCTTCAGCCTGTCCGACGCCGACGGCAACCAGGTGTCCCTCGCCGACCACCTGGGCCGCAAGGTCATCGTCTACTTCTACCCGGCCGCGCTCACCCCCGGCTGCACCAAGCAGGCCTGCGACTTCACCGACAACCTGGAGGTCCTCGCCGGCGCCGGCTACGACGTCATCGGCGTCTCCCCGGACAAGCCGGAGAAGCTCGGCAAGTTCCGCGAGGCCGAGAACCTCAAGGTCACCCTGGTGTCCGACCCGGACCACCAGGTGCTGGAGGCCTACGGCGCCTACGGCGAGAAGCAGAACTACGGCCGCACCTACGTCGGCGTGATCCGCTCCACCGTGATCGTGGACGAGCAGGGCAAGGTCGAGCGCGCGCTGTACAACGTGAAGGCCACCGGGCACGTCGCCAAGCTGCTGCGCGACCTCAAGGTCGAGACGGCCTGACGCTCGAAGGCCTGGTGCTCCGGCGCCCGGCACCCCGCTCGCCTGGCACCTCGCTGAACGAAGCGGTGGCGGCACACCCCCCGACCGGGTGCACCGCCACCGCCGTCTCTCACCTCAGGGCGCCGTCAGCAGGCCCCGAGGTCGCTCCAGACGCCCCACGAGCCGCTGGCCGCGGGGTCGTCGCCCTTGGTCCACCACTTGTTCTGGTAGTAGTGGCCCTTCCACGACACCTTGGTGGTGGCCGCGTAGGTGGTGCCCGCGTCCCAGCTCGGGGCGGCCGTGCAGGCCCCCGTCGTCGGGGTGGCGGTCGCGGTGGCCGTGGCCGTCGCGGTCGGCGAGGCCGTCGCCGTCGGGGAGGCGGTCGCCGTCGGCGAAGCGGTCGCGGTCGCGGTCGCGGTAGGCGTCGGGGTCGGGGTAGGCGTCGGGGTCGGCGTGCCACCGTCCACCGTGCCCCGGGTCAGGTCGCCCTTGAGCCCGTACAGCGTGCCGTTCACGTTGACCGTCCAGTTCGACGGGGTCGAGACCGGCAGGTAGTAGACGAAGTCCAGGTCCACCGAGGCGCCCGGCGCCAGCGACTGCCAGCCCGGCAGCTTGACCGACACCCGGTTGTAGGTGCCCTTCAGGCCGCCCACGTTGCCCGGACCGGGGTTGTCCTGCCTGATGACCTGGAGGCCGAAGCCGGACTGGTCCTTGGCGTTGCCCGGAGCCGAGTTGCTGTAGTCGAACTGGAACTCGGTGCCGCCCGGCAGGGTCGTCGTCGAGTTGTTGACGATGTGGATCTTCGGGTTGATCGGGTAGTTCGAGTCACCCAGCGCGAAGTTGGTGAACGACACGTCGATCGGCAGGGTCTGCTGCGGCAGCGGGACCGTCGAACGGGTCGCGCCGTACGGCGTGGCCGCCTTGAACTTGTCGTACATCAGCGAGGTCAGCGTCGAACCCGGCACGTACTCGCCCTTGCCGCCGTTGGCGCCCGCGTCCCACTTGTAGTCGCCCGCGAGCTCCCAGATCATCGCGCCGCCGGCGCCCTGGTTGACGATGTAGTCCGCCTTGGCACCCACCGACTGCTCGTCCTCGGTGGAGAGGAACACCTTCTTGGCGTCGTTCCACAGCCACGGCGCCACCAGGCTGCTGCTGTAGTTGCGGGCGTAGGTGCCCTGCAGCGCGGTGTCCTTCACGCCGTACTTGGCCAGGTAGTCGGGCAGGATGCCCTTCTCCAGGTTCTTCGCGTGCCACATCGGGTTCGACCCGGCCGGGGACTCCTTGCCCGCGTCGTCCTTGTCGTTCCAGATGTTGTCGATGCCGACCGCGCCGTCACCGCAGGAGGTCAGGCCGGAGCCGACCGGGCAGGTGGTCGCCGCCGCGGTGCCCCAGAGGCCGTTGGTGCCGCCCGTGACGTTCTTGAAACCCCGGGTGTAGTACGGCAGGCCGACGTTGATCCGGCCGCCCGGCATCGCACCGCGGAAGTAGTGGTACGACCAGTCGGCGTTCAGGTAGCCGATGCCGCCGTACTGGCCGGTGCCGTACACGTTGGCCGCCGCCAGCTCGCCGTCCTTGCCGTCGTCGAACAGCGAGGCGTTCGGGCCGACGTACTTGTTCCAGGCGCCGTGCAGGTCGTACGACATGATGTTGACGTAGTCCAGGTACTGCGCCACCTGGAAGGTCTCCATGCCGCGCAGCAGGTAGCCGGACGACGGGGCCGCGACCGACAGCAGGTAGTGCCTGCCGTCGGCGGCGCCGGCCCGGTCCAGGTTCTCGCGCAGCGTCTTCATCAGCGCCGCGTAACCCTTCGCCAGCGAGCCGCGCTTGGAGTTGGCGAGCTGCCAGTCCAGCGGGTTTCCGGCGTCCTTCATCGAGGTCGGGTACTCGTAGTCGACGTCGACGCCGTTGAAACCGTACTTGCGGATGAAGTCGACGGACGAGGCGGCGAAGGTGTCGATGCCGGCCTGGTTGACGCTGCCGTCCGGGTTGACGGTCATCGAGTAGAAGCCGCCGGAGTTGACGCGCTTGCCGTCGTCCCCGAAGTAGCCGCCGGTCTCGGTCCAACCGCCCACCGAGATCAGGGTCTTGACGTTCGGGTACTGCTTCTTGAACTTCGTCAGCAGATTGAAGTGGCCCTTGTAGGGCAGCGTCGGGTCCAACTCGGCGCCGGGCACGCCCGGGAAGGAGATCCCGGTGGCCTCGTTGGTCGGGCCGTCGGTGCCGACGGAGAGCTTGTTGTCACCGCCGACGTGGCCGAACGCGTAGTTGAGGTGGGTGACCTTGTCCCAGGGGATGTCGTTCACCAGGTAGGGCTGGTCGCCGTTCTTGCCGGTGCGCCAGCCGGTGAAGTAGCCGATGATGCGGCGCTGGTGGTCCGCGCCCATCTTCTCGCGGCCGCCGGTGTCGTAGACCGAGCAGTACGGGACGTCCACGCCGGGCGTCTGGTACAGGCCGTCGGGGCGACAGGCCCCGTTGTCGACGGTCGCGGACGCCTGCGAGGGCACCGCGCCCAGCGTCGACAGCAGCAGACCGGCCAGACCGGCCGCCGCCAGCGAGATCGCGCCCGCCCGGGCAGCCGGGCTCTTGCGGCGGAGTGCGGCGGTGGGACGCCGCTCCGCCGTGTTTCGGATCAACACTCGGTCCTCCGGGAGAGAGTGTCGGCGCGTGCCTGTGGGGGAGCACGCACGTGGGGGATTGCAATTGGCGCCGAAGCTATGTGGTCTGAACCACATAGGTCAATAGGTCTGTACCAATTGGTAATCAAACCCCCAACCCCGCCGGTCACCCCACCGACGACAACAAGTCACCCCCTGGCCGAAACCCCGTCACCCGTAACCAAACCCCCCACCGATCGTTCGCACACCGGGGGACGGGCGAACCACTGCCCGAAGGGGAACAACCATGCCGGTCAAGTACACCCGCGAACTGCTCGCGTCGCTCGCGGCCGAGTCCAGCAACGTCAACGACATGATGCGAAAGCTCGGCGTGCCGATGGCGGGCGGCACGCACAGCTACCTGAGCCGGCGACTCCGGCACTACGGCATCGACACCTCGCACTTCGCCCAGGAGGGATGCCGCGCCTACAGGCAGCGCCAGTACTCGAAGGAGGTGCTGGCCGAGGTCGCTGCTGCCGCAACCACGCTCGACGAGATGCTGATCGCACTCGACCGCGAACCCAACCAGTACAACCGCTCCTACCTGCGGCGGAAGGCCAAGGCGTACGGCATCGACACGTCCCACTTCCCGTCGCCCGGAACCGTCTACACCCGGGAACTCCTCCAGGAGGCCGTCGTGGCCTCGCACAGCGTGGCCGGAGTCGTGCGCTACCTCGACCAGCGTCAGGCCGGTGGCACCCAGGCCCACATCGGGCGCCGCATCAAGGCACTCGGCATCGACACCTCACACTTCACCGGGCAGGCCCACGGCCGCGGCAAGCATGCCCCCACCAGAATCCCCGCCGAACAACTCCTCGCTCAGCGCCCCTGGGGGGCCAAGCGGCTCCCCGGCTCGCGAATCCGTAGCGCGCTGAACGAACTCGGCAGGCCGCAAGAGTGCGAGGGCTGCAGCACCGGCCCCGAGTGGCGCGGGCACCCGATGACGCTGGAGGTGGACCACATCAATGGGGACTGGTCGGACAACCGGCCGGACAACCTGCGGCTGCTCTGCCCGAACTGCCACGCCATCACTCCGACCTACTGCAAACAGAAGTCGAGGAAGCACGCTGCCTAGCGGCTTGGCCGAAGGAAGGTGTCGGCCAATTCGCGGGCCCAGTAACATGATGGTCAGCAGGACAGGCGGCCGTGGCGCAGAGGCGACGCAGACGGTTTAGGTCCGTTGGCCCGTGAGGGCTTGAGGGTTCGAATCCCTTCGGCCGCACCAGGATGACCTTCAAATCGAAGGGGGGCCGCCGCAATCTTTTGGGGGGGGGGCGCGGTTTTTTTAGACCCCGGGGGGGGGGTGAGAGCCGGGGGGGGGGCGGGGCGGCGCGGGCCCGGGGGGGGGTGGGGGGTTTTAT
>NZ_JBHWIJ010000021.1:0-1885 GCF_042732255.1 Kitasatospora sp. NPDC059803
CCCGCACACCGGTCCCGGCGCGCGTCGTGGGCGGCGCGCTGCGGCCGGGCGGCCCGCCCGGCGCCCCGCGGGGGTGGGCGGGGCCACGGGGGGCCCGCGCGCGCCCGCCGCGCGCGCCCGGCGCGCCGCCCCGGCCCGCCGGCGCGGCGGGGGCGCCCGGCCCGCGCGGCGGGCCCCGCGGCCCCCACGGCATTCGTGCGTCTCAGTCCCGGGCCGGAGCGGGCCGGAGCGGCGGGAACGGGATCCCGGCGAGCGTCGGGAGCAGTTCCGCTTCCTCGTAGTCGAGGTGCGCCTCCAGCTCGGCCGACATCCGGTCCAACTCGGCCCGGAGCCGGTCCGGTTCGGTGACCTCGATCCCGGCCAGCAGTGCCACCAGCTCCTCCTTGATCCGCCCGATCACCAGGTGCTGTTCGCCCAGCTGTTCCAGCACCCCGGCCAGCTCCGGGTGGTTGCGCGCGAGCGCGGGGAAGATCGCGGCGTCCTCGCCGCTGTGGTGGTGCGTCAGCCCCTCGCAGAAGGCTAGGCAGTGCTGGCGCAGTTGGAGCCCGAGGCCGGTCGGGCGGCCCGCGACGTGCGAGTGCGTCTCCTCCCGGACGTGGCGCAGCTGCGCACGCAGCCAGGTGTGCGCCTCCAACAGCTTGTCGGCGAGGCTGCGCACCTCGCGCGCGGGTGTCTCGGGTCGTTCCAGGACGACCACCGGCAGTTCCCGGTCGGTGTTCGCCTGGTAGTCGCCGTACCCGGGCGCCTGCCGGACGGCGGCCGCGAACAGCCGCTCCCGGCGGGCGCCTTCGGCGGGTACGGCGATCACGTCGAACGCCTCGGATCCGAGTTCGACCCGGACCACCGGTCGGGCGAGCAGGTTGCGGTACCACTGCGGATGGTCCGGCGCCCCGGCGGCGGAGGCGACGACCAGGAGCAGTCCCTCGGCCCGGACGTACCCGAGCGGCACGGTGTGCGGCTTGCCCGACCTGGCCCCGGCGGTGGTGAGCAGCAGCAGGTCGCCGCCCTCGAACGGGCCGCCGACCCGCCCGCCGTTGGCCCGGAACTCCTCGATGACGCTCTGGTTGAACTGGTTGACATGGTTCGTGGACATGGACATAGGTGTGGGTGAAGTCTCCTGCAGGGGTTGGGAGTCACGGCCACACGCGGTGCACGGGCGCGCACGCGGACACCACGGTGACCGCCTACGTCAGATCAGGGCAGCGGAGAAAGTACTCATCGCGCATCGTCCCTCGGATAAAGGTGCTCGCTCGGCTGCCGGCCGGCCCACTACTCTGTGGCCGGCGCCGCGCTGCACGCCCCCATTAGAGCCACGCGCGGACGCCCTGTCAACGAGCAAGATCGCCGCCGAAAGATCCCCGACGCGGGATCGCCGATGAAGGGAAGTGAACGCCGTCGTGGAGCGCATCGTCGACCTCGACCACGCTGCCGAGCGGATCGCCGCCCGGGCCGTACGCTGGCGGGCCGCCGGTCTGACGGTCGGCGCGCTCACCTGGCGCGACGCCCTGGCCCCGTGGCCGCAGCCGCTGGAGACGGACCGCGCCCGCGTCACGGACCCGGACTCCGTCGGCGTCCAGGTCGTGGACCCGCTGTCCGGTGGCGAACTGCACGTGGTGCTGTTCCGTGGCGGCTGGGCCGATGTCGAGTACCTCGCCGCCGGCTGGGAGGAGCAGGACGACGCCGAGGGTGGCGTGATCCCTGCCAACGATTTCACCGGCGTCGCCGACTTCGACGAGCGCCTGCGCGGCTGGATGGCGCACGTCTTCGGCTGAGCCCGGCCGCCGGTGGACGGGAGCCCCGCGAGTGGGTGCCCCCGTCGGGGGGGGGGCGGGGGGGGGCGCCGGCCCCCGCCCCGCCCCGCGCGGGCGGGGGCCCCGCGCCCGGG
>NZ_JBHWIJ010000021.1:1895-25386 GCF_042732255.1 Kitasatospora sp. NPDC059803
GGGGTGTTTGGGGCTATTTCTTGGGTCACCGCCGGCGGGGGGGGGGAGGCGCCCCCGGGGGGGGGGGCCCGGGGGGGGGGGCGCGGGGGGGCCCCCCCCCCCCGGCGACGCGTCAGCGCAGGTAGTCGACCAGGCCGGCCGGCTTGAGCCCGGCCGCGTCGGCAGCGGCGAGGGCGCGCTGGAGATCGGCGGCGAGGGTGTCGGTCCAGTGCATCAGGACGACGTCGCCCGGCTGCAGCAGGCCCGGGTGCCAGATGTTGGACGCGCCCCAGCTGAAGTCCGCGTCGGCGGTGAGCACGGTGCGGATGCCGCAGTTGGCGGCGGCCTGAAGGGTGTCGGCGTTCCAGGCGAAGTAGGGCGGGCGGAAGGCCACCGGCGTGGTGCCGAACTGGCGGGTCATGGCGTCGCGGGCGTCGCAGATCTCGATCTGCTGCTGCTCCAGCGGCAGTTTGCTGAGGTCGGAGTGGGAGACGCTGTGGTCCTGGATGGAGGAGCCGGGTACGGCCGTGACGCGCCGGAAGAAGTCGGGGTCGGTGCCGGCCGGCATCGGCAGCGGGAAGGCGGTGATCGGAAGCCGGTGGTCGGCGATGACTTTCTCCGCTTCGGGGGTGCGCTGCCAGCCGTCGTCGACGGTGAAGAAGACGACCTTGTCGCTGGTGGGCACGGATCCGGCGGCCACGGCCGGGGCGGGTGCGGGGCCGTCCACCCGGACGTCGTCGACCGAGAACGGGCCCTGCTGGTACCAGCCGTGGACGTAGAGCCGGACGCTGTGCGCGTTCGGGCCGGTGGCGAACCGGGTGGTGAGCTGCTGCCAGCCGCCGCCGGTGGTCTCGGTCCAGGCCGGGGCGACGTCCCTGCCGGTGCCGGTGGCTCCCAGATAGACGAAGGCGCCGCGGACCCAGGCCGAGGCGGTGTAGGCGGTGTTGGGCTGGACGGCCACGGTCTGCGCGCACTCGCCGGTGGAGTCGGCGGTGGCCGGCGTGACGGTGAGCGCGGAGGCGCCGGAGTGCGCGGTGGTGGTGGTGACGGCGGCTTCGGCCGGGCCGCCGGTGCAGTTCCAGCCGGGGACGGCGCCCCAGGCGGAGAGGTCGGGGGCGGGCAGTTCGAAGCCGGGGTTGGTGGCCAGGTTGACGGTCGGGCCGCTCGGGGTGTTCGGGCCGCTCGGGGCGCCGGCCGGGGCGGGCCCGGGGGTGGCGGAGGCCGCCGGGGCGGCGAAGGCGGTGAGCAGCGCGACGGAGGCGGCCAGCGCGGACAGGCGCGCAGACGGGCGCGCAGACGGGCGCGTGGACATCGACACGAGAGGACTCCTGCGTGTGGGGGACACGCCCGTGGGGAGGGCGTGGCGGAATCGGAACCCTGGAACCGGAACCCTGGAACCGGAACCCTGGAACCGGGCCCGTGGGGCGGGCCGCTGGAACCGGGCTCGCGGGACCTGGGTGCTCCCGGAGGGGCGGGAGCGGATGGTGCGCCGCACTCGGACCGAGGAGAAACAATGGACTGGACCAATCAGCCCGTCAAGGGAACGGCCGGTGAATCGGAGCCCACCACACCTGCCACAAAAGGGACGAGACGATCAGTCAGGGGACGTACAACTCCGCGATGTCATCGGCGTAGTACTCGGCGATCGCCGCCCGGCGCAGCTTCAGGGAGGGTGTCAGCAGTCCCTGGTCCTGGCTGAACTCGCGGGGCAGCAGCCGGAACGCGCGGATCGACTCGGCCCGCGACACCGCCGTGTTCGCCGCCGCCACCGCGCGCTGGACCTCGGTGTGCAGCTGCTCGTCCGCGAGCACCGCCCACGGGTCCAGCTGCTCCAGCCCGTGCGTCTTCAACCAGTGCGCCAGCGCCGCCGGGTCGAGCGTGATCAGCGCGGCCACGTACGGGCGGTCGTCGCCCACCACCAGGCACTGGGAGACCAGCGGATGCGCGGCCACCCGCTCCTCCAGTGCCGACGGGGCCAGGTTCTTGCCGCTGCTGGTGACGATCAGGTCCTTCTTGCGGCCGGTGATGGTCAGGTAGCCGTCCTCGTCCAGCCGGCCCAGGTCGCCCGTCCCGAACCAGCCGTCGATCAGGGACTCCGCCGTGCACTGCGGGTGGTTGAGGTAGCCGCCGAAGACCGAGCCGCCGCGCACCCAGACCTCGCCGTCGTCGGCGAGGGCCACCGACGAGCCCGGCAGCGGGTGCCCGACCGTGCCCAGCTTCTGCCGCCCGATCGGGTTGGCGGTGATCGCGGCGGACGTCTCGGTCAGTCCGTAGCCCTCGTACAGGTGCAGGCCGGCGCCGGTGAAGAAGAGGCCGAGTTCGCGGCGCAGCGCGGAGCCGCCGCACATCACGCTGCGCACCCGGCCGCCGAGTACGGCCCGCAGCCGCTGGTAGACGGTCCGCTCGTAGGCGAGGTGGCGCAGCCGCAGCTTGGGGCTGGGCCCGGGCCCGCGCCCGAACGCCTTCTGCTCCCGGGCGGCGGCCCAGTCGACGGCCACCTGCCGGGCCTGTTCGAAGAGTTCGCCGCGCCCGGCGTCCTCGGCGGCCCGCCGGGCCTGCTGGAAGATCTTCTCGAAGACGTACGGGACGACGTGCAGGAAGGTCGGCCGGAAGGACTCCATCGCGGGCAGCAGGGCGTCGGTGGAGACCTCGGGGACGTGCCCGATCCGGAAGCCGCCGCGGATCGCCGCGACCTGCACGGCCCGCCCGTAGACGTGTGCCAGCGGCAGGAACAGCAGGGTGGACGGCTGTCCGCCGCCGGTGTCGTGGAAGGCCTCCCGCCAGCCGCCGAGCAGCGCGTCGGCCTCGGCGGCCAGATTGGCGTGGGTGATCAGGCAGCCCTTGGGGCGGCCGGTGGTGCCCGAGGTGTAGACGACCGTGGCGACGTTCCCGGCCGTGACGCCGAGCCGCTGGCGGTGGACGAGCGAGTCGGGCACGTCACGGCCGTCCTCGGTGATCGCGGCGACACAGTCGCGGTCCAGCTGCCAGATGCCGGTGAGGTCGGGCAGCGCGTCGCAGACCGCGCCGACCGTCATCGCGGCGTCCTCGTCCTCGACCAGGCAGGCCACCGCCTGGGTCTCGGCGAGGATCCAGCGCACCTGCTCGGCCGCCGCCGTGGGGTAGACCGGGACGGTGATCGCGCCGATCGACCAGAGCGCGTAGTCGAACAGCGTCCACTCGTAGCGGGTGCGGGACATCAGGGCGACCCGGTCGCCGTAGCGCACGCCCCGGGTGAGCAGGCCCTTGGCGAGGGCGAGCACCTCGTCGCGGAACTCCCGCGCGGTGACGCCCCGCCACTCGTCCCGGTGCCCGAACCGGTGCCCGTCCCGGTGCTCGGCGGGGTCGGCGGGGCCCGGCGGGCCGACGCGGCGGGCCAGCTGCACCAGGTCCGGTGTGCGTTCGGCGGTGTCGTACAGCGAGTCGGCGAGTCCTCCGGTGGCCTCGGGCCCGGCCGCGGCGGGGGTGGTGAACTCGCGCACATTCCCCCCGTTGGCGTCTCGCGGCAGCACTGCCCGCGCCGGTGCCGGAACCGGTGTCGGCGCCGGAGGCCGTGGCGGCGGTGCCGGGCCGCGCAGGTGGAGCGAAACTATCGGATCGGCCTGTCACTGCCCAGGGTTGTGACCGTGACGCGACGAGATCGGCACCGGTCCCTGCGGAAGGTGTCGCCGCCGAGGAGGAACCGCGTGCGTTCGGTGACCGGGCAAACCGGGCGGAGGTGGATGATCCGGACGCGAGCCCGCAGTGACCGGGAGTCGATCCTGACGTGTGCGGGGCAAGCCGGGGAAGTGGACTGGTACGACCCTCGAACGAGTGGTCAGGGCGTAGTAGGCTCTCGCAGACCTGCGACCGGGGGCCTCCCGGCCAGGCCCGATCCGACGACGCACCATCCACGCCGACCAGCCCCGAAGCCGATTCCCGAAGCCCGTACCCGAACTCTTTCCGAAGCCCTTTCCGAAGCCCTTTCCCAAGCCTTTTCCGGCCGAGCCCCGCGGCTCCTCCGAACCGCTCCCCGTCCGCGCCTGGCACTTCCCGACCGAGGACTCCATGCGTCTGCGCAGCAGCTCGATCCGCGCGAAGATCATCGCGCTGCTCCTGGTGCCCATCGTCGCACTCACCGCGCTGTGGGTGTACGCGACCTTCGCCACCACCGGAGACGTCTGGGGCCAGCTGGAGATCAGCCGTACGTACAAGGAGTTCGGGACCCCGGTCGACCGGTACGCCGACGATCTGCAGAACGAGCGCCGCGCGGCCGTCCAGCGACTGGCCGTCCCGAACTCGCAGGTCGCCACGGACGCCTACGAACACGCCAAGGCCGCCACCGACCGCAGCCTCGACGTCCTGCGGCAGAAGAAGGACCACGCGGGCGGCAAGCTCTCCAGCTCCCAGCGCGGCCGCTTCCTGCAGATCATCGCCGCCGCCGACCAGATCGGACCGCTGCGCGCGCAGGTCGGCCGCTCCGCGCTCAACTGGGAGTTCGCGCTGGGGCAGTACAGCGACCTGGTCAAGCCGGTGTTCGGCTTCCGGTCCGCCTACGTCGCCCGGCAGAGCGGCCAACTCCCGCGGCAGGGGACCATCCTGATCGAGCTGGTGCGCGCCCGCGAGTACCTCGCGCAGGAGGACGCGGCGATGGAGGGCCTGCGCGGCGGCGCGGCCAAGCCCACCGCCGAGCAGTACCAGGTCGCCCTGGACGCCCTGCACAACCAGCAGGCCCTGTTCACCGTCTACATCGCCGAACTCGAACCCGCCGACCAGTCCGACTACATCGCTCTGCGCGGCGGCGAGGCCTGGGCCGCGCTGGCCCGCGCCGAAGCGGACTTCGTCGGCGCCGGCGGCCCCGAGCGGGTCGCCCAGGCGATCAACGGCGACTCCTGGCGGGAGACCGCCGACCGGGCGCTCGGCGACCTCACCTCGATCAACGCCCGGATCGCCAACGGGATCGGCGAGCGCGAACGGTCCGCCGCGATCGGGCTGCTCTGGCGCGGCGGCATCGCCGGTGCGATCGGCCTGGTCGCGGTCGTCCTGTCGGTGCTGATCTCCTTCCGGATCGGGCGCGGCCTCGCCCGCGAACTGATCGGACTGCGCAACGCGGCCAACGAACTGGCCGGCGCCCGGCTGCCCTCCGTCATGCTGCGGCTGCGCCGCGGCGAGGCGGTGGACGTCGCGGCCGAGGCACCCGAACTGCGCTTCGGGGCGGCCGAGATAGGCCAGGTCGGCCAGGCCTTCAACGCCGTCCAGCGGGCCGCCGTCGAGGCCGCCGTCGAGCAGGCCGAACTGCGGCGCGGCGTCTCGGCGGTGTTCGTCAACCTCGCCCGGCGCAGCCAGGTGCTGCTGCACCGCCAGCTCACCCTGCTCGACACCATGGAGCGCCGCACCGAGAACCCGACCGAGCTGGCCGACCTCTTCAAGGTCGACCACCTCACCACGCGCATGCGGCGGCACGCCGAGGGCCTGATCATCCTCGCCGGCGGCTCTCCCGGGCGCGCCTGGCGCAAGCCCGTCCGGATGGTGGACGTGGTCCGCGCGGCGGTCGGCGAGGTCGAGGACTACGCCCGGGTGATCGTCCGACCGTTCCCCGGCACCGGCCTGCTCGGCAGCGCCGTCGCGGACGTCACCCACCTGATCGCCGAACTCGTCGAGAACGCCGCGGTGTTCTCCCCGCCGACCACCCAAGTCACCGTCCAGGGTGAGGTGGTGGCGCACGGATTCGCGCTGGAGATCGACGACCGCGGGCTCGGGCTGAGCGATCAACTCCTCGCCGAAACCAACGAACGCCTCGCCGTGGAGCAGGAGTTCGACCTCGCCGACACCGACCGGCTGGGCCTGTTCGTGGTCAGCCGGCTGGCCCGGCGGCACGGCATCCGGGTCCACCTGCGCCCGTCCCCGTACGGCGGGACGACGGCGGTCGTGCTGATCCCGCGCGAACTGCTCGCCGAGGCGCCGGACGGCCTGCCCGAACCGCCGCCCACCGGACAGCGCTCCGCCCCGGCCCGGCGTGGACAGCGCGACCTGGTCGCCGTGCCCGCGCTCGGCGGTGGCGGTGGCGGTGGCGGCGGCGGCGGCGGTACGGCGGAGGGCACGGCTCGGGCCGCTGCCGGCTCTGCCGTCGGTGTCGGCGCCGGTGCCGGGTCTGTGGCCGGTTCCGTCGCGGGGGAGGACGAGCGGAACCGGGGCAGCGGCGGTCCCCGGCCGTCCACGCCCGAGCCGGCCCGGACACCGGGCGGGCTGCCGCGACGGGCCTCGCGGACCAAGGGCGGGCCGGTGCTGGTGCCCGCGCCGCCCAGGGACGCCGAGGACGGTGCGGGGACGGGGCGCCACCGTCGGGACGAGCCGACCACTGCCGCTCCCGTCGTCGACGGGCCCGCGGACCCGCCGTTGGTCGCAGGCCCGCGGACCGAGGGCGGGCTGCCCCGGCGGGTCCGGCAGGCGAACCTCGCGCCGCAGCTCAAGGAGCAGCTGAAGGAGCGCCTCCGGGAGCGGGCCGACCACGGGCCCGAGGACGAGGCCGCCCTCGCCGCCCGACGGGCCCGGGAGGCCCAGGAGGCCGAGCGGGCGCGTGAGCGCTCGCCCGAGGAGGCGCGGGCCACCTTCGCCTCGTTCCAGCGCGGCTTCACCCGAGGGCGCGGCGCCGCCACGCCCAGGTCGGCCCCGGCGAGTGCCCGGCCCGCCGCCGTACCAGCCTGGCAGCCGCCGGACCCCGCCCGGCGGGCGAACAGTCCGGCACCCGCCCCGGCGGCGCTGTCCGCGCCGCCGGACGGTGCCCGGGCACCGCTCGCCCGTCGGGTGCCGGCCGGCTCGCCCGTCCGACGGAACCCGGCAAACCCTGCACCACCGGGAACACCTGCACCATCGGCAACACCCGTACCAACAGCACCACCTGCACCACCCGCTCCATCGGAAGGAACTGATTCATGACCACTTCGACGCAGCCGTCCGGGGACCTCAACTGGCTCCTGGACGACCTGGTGGGGCGCGTCGCGGCCCTGCGGCACGCCGTGATCCTCTCCAGCGACGGCCTGGCCACCGGAGCCTCCCGCGACCTCGACCGCGAGGACGCCGAGCACCTGGCGGCCGTCGCGGCCGGATTCCACAGCCTGGCCAAGGGCGCCGGCGGGCACTTCAAGGTCGGCGGAGTCCGCCAGACCATGGTGGAACTGGACGAGGCGTTCCTGTTCATCACGGCGGCCGGTGACGGCAGCTGCCTGGCCGTGCTGAGCGAGGCCGAGGCCGACATCGGCCAGATCGCCTACGAGATGGCGCTGCTGGTCAAGCGGGTCGGCGAGCACCTGGCCGCCGAGCCGCGCACCGAAGCCGCGCCGCCGGGGAGATGAGCGGTCCGATGGCGGATCCGAAGGCTGAGGCGGCGGGGCCGCCCGAGTCGTCTGGCTCGGGCGGCTCGGACGTGTCGGCCGGGGCGGTGGTGGAGCAGACGGGCCAGGACGGGGCCGAGTCCGACCTGCTCCACCCGCGTGCCCCTGCCGACGACCGCTGGTTCGACGACGAGGCCGGCCCGGTCGTGCGGCTCTACTCGATGACCCGCGGCCGCACCCGGCCGGTCGAGGACGGCCTGTTCGACCTGATTTCGCTGATCACCGCCGCCGAGCCCGGGCCGAACGCGGGGGCCGTGCCCGCGCACGTCCTCGACCCGGAGCACCAGACCCTCCTCGCCTGGTGCCGCCGCGAGCCGCTGTCCGTCGCCGAACTCGGCTCCTACACCGACCTGCCGGTCAGCGTCGTCCGGGTGCTGCTCGGCGACCTCTACGACGCCGAGCTGATCAGCGTCACCCGACCCGTTCCGCTCGCCGAGCTGCCGGACGAGCGCCTGCTGCGAGACGTGATCAATGGACTCCGTGCGCTCTGACCACGACGGCCGCGCCGCTGCCGGCGGCACCTCTGCCGGCAGTACCCCTGGTGGCGGCACCCCCGGCGGCCACGGCTCCGGCGGTCGCGCCAACGACCCGCGCTGGCGCGGCGGCCCGGCCGTCGCGGTGAAGATCCTCGTCGCGGGCGGCTTCGGCGCGGGCAAGACCACGCTGGTCGGCTCGGTGAGCGAGATCCGGCCGCTGCGCACCGAGGAGGAGCTCAGCGAACTGGGCCGCCCGGTGGACGACACCTCGGGCGTGGAGGCGAAGCGCACCACCACCGTGGCGATGGACTTCGGCCGGATCGACCTGCGGCCCGGACTCGCGCTGTACCTGTTCGGCACGCCCGGGCAGGACCGGTTCTGGTTCGTCTGGGACGAGTTGGCCCGCGGCGCGCTCGGCGCACTGGTGCTCGCGGACACCCGGCGGCTGGCCGACTGCTTCCCGTCGGTCGACTTCTTCGAGCAGCGCGGCATCCCGTTCGTGGTCGCGGTGAACTGCTTCGACGGCACCGAGCGGTTCTCCCCGGACGAGGTCCGCGACGCGCTCGACCTCGACCCGGACATTCCCGTGCTGCTGTGTGACGCGCGCCTGCGGGAGGACGGGAAGGAACTCCTGGTCGCGCTCGTCGAGCACGCCGCCGCCCGTCGCCACCGCGGCACCCCGGCCCGAATCTGACGCCGCCACACCCCGGGCCGGGCGCTGCCGTGACCCGGTCTGACGACACCGCGTCCGGGTCTGACGCCTCCGCGCCCCCGGTCTGACGCCGCCGCACCATCGGTCCGGCACTGCACCCGCACAGAGGCTTCACAGAGCCTCCGAGCCTCCCGACGTCTCATTCGGTTGTCCGCATCCCGGACGTTCGGTGTGCCGAAGGTTGCCTAGACCGGCCCGGCGTGGAAGGCTCTGGGCACGAAAGCCGCCCGGCCATGCCGTCGGGAGGGCCGGAAACGTTCCGTTCACGAAGGCGCGCATCGACGACGACGCGCCGTCGTGCAGAGCAAGGGGGAGGGCAGCAGGATGACCGTCGGCCAGCGACGCGCCACGACCGATCCCGCCCCCGTCACGCCGGTGCTCACCGTCCGCCGCTACATCGACCAGGCGCTGATCTGCAGCGCCTGTTGTCGGTGACCGGCCGGCCCCTTCCCGGTACGTCCCTGACGCTCCCGGCCCACCCGGCCGCCGTCTGACGCACCGCCAATCCCGTCGACCAGGCCGTAGCGGACCCGCCTCATCCGGCGTGCCCGCGACCGCCGATCCGGCCCCGCCTCGCGGAGAGACCACCAGTGAACATCGCCTGCACCAGCCCCGCCCCCGGCATCGCCGGCCGTCCCCGCTCGACCGGGGCGGCCTCCGCGATGTGCGTCGGTGGACCGGCCAGGCGGTGGAACGGGCGCGCGAACCGCGCCGGGGACAGCCACCAGGGTCGCCTCGACCTTGAGCCGTTCTGGCCGTCCCGGCAGCCGCACCTGTTCGATCAGACGTGTCCGGGCTCGCCCAGCGCGTCCCGGCCCTCCGCAGGCTGATTCCGGATCAGCCCGGCAGTACGCCCGGTCGACGCGCAGACGACTCCACCCCGTCCGTCACGCGCGAAATGAGCGGCACACCATGTCTTCTTCATCCACGGCCACCCTGCCCCTGCCCTCCGCGACCCCGCATCTGCGCGCGGTCCGCTCCGTCCCGGGCGTCGCCCCGGCCGGCTCCGGCGTCTCCGGCGCGCCGGGCTCCTCCGCCTCCCCGCTCTCGCACGGCTCGCCGGCCGCCGAGCGATGGCCCGGGGGAGCGGTCCGGTCCTCTCACGCGATCCCGTCCCGTCCGGCGGGCGCGGGCGTCGTGCCCCAGCCGGGCGCGGTCCTCCCGGCCGCGCCGGCTGCCCTGCTCGCCGCGCTGCCCGAGGGGGCGACCGTCGTCGCCGCCCTGCCGCAGGGCGCGCTGCCGCAGGGTCTGCTCGCCCAGTACGGCACGCAGTTCGGCGCCGGTACCGGGAACCCGATGGTCGGGTACCTGGTGCTCGTGCCGGCCGACAGCCCGGTGGCGGCGGTGCCCGCCGGCGCGCCCCTCGGCGGGCCCTCGGGTGCACAGCACGTCGGTGCGCACGCCGGTGCGCACGTGAGTGTGCCCGCACAGGCCGGTGTTCGCCCGGTCCGACCGGCCGGGCGCGGCATCGCCGTCGACGCCGAGCGGCGCAACGCCTACGTCGACGGGCGGCTGCTCGACCTCACCTACCTGGAGTTCGAGCTGCTCGCCCACCTCACCGAGCACCCGCAGCGGGTGCACACCCGGGACCACCTGGTCTCGGCGGTCTGGGGTTACGGCCACGTCGGCGACGGCCGCACGGTCGACGTGCACGTCGCCCGGCTGCGCCGCAAGCTCGGACCGGGCTACCGCGACACGATCGTGACGGTCCGTCGGGTCGGCTACAAGTACACTCCGGCCAGCTGATCGGCCACCGAACTTCCTGCCGCGGCGGGTTGCCCGTGCTCTCGCGCAACGGGCAGCCCGCTGCGGCATTATGACGTGACGTCAGGCGCGCTGATCGGGCGGCAGCAACAGGACGGCGAGCGCGTCGGCGCAGGTGCGGGCGTGGCCCAGGAACCAGTCCAGGCGGTCGTCGGTCAGGTGCGCCGGGGTCGAGCGGACGGCCAGCGCGAACCGAGCCTGCCCGGTGCCGTCCAGGACGGGCACGGCCGCCGTCCGCACCCCGGCGGCCGACTCGCCGTCGTTGAGCGCGTACCCGGAGCTCCGGACCTTCGCCAACTCCTCGTCGAGCCGAGCCGGTTCGGTGATCGTCCGGTCGGTGAACGACGGCAGCGGGCCGAGTGCCGACACCGCCGGCTCCCCCGGGCGCGGCCAGGCCAGCAGTACCTTGCCGAGCGCCGTGGAGTGCAGCGGCCGGCGCAGCCCGAGGCCGGTGTCCGGGCGGACGGAGGACCCCACCAGGATGACCGCGTGCGGACCGCTGCGGATCGCGAGGTCCGCGGTCGCACCGGTGCGTCGGGACAGCCGGTCCAACTCGGGTGCGGCCAGGTGCAGTCCGCGCTGGTGGAAGGTGAGTTGGCCGAGTTCGGCGACCGCCGGGCCGAGCCGGTAGCGCGCGGTCTGCTCGTCCTGCTCCAGGAAGCCGGCGCTGACCAGCGTCCGGGCCAGCCGGTGCGCGGTGGAGACCGAGAGGTCCATCCGGCGGGCCAGGTCGGAGGCGCTCAGGTCGGGGCCGTTGTCGTGGAAGCAGTGCAGCAGCCCCAGCGCGCGCTGGACGGCCTGCGCACCGGCCGGTGGGCCCTGGACGGCGGTGGCGGCCTCGGCCATGGCACCTCGCGTTTCGGTTCGGGAATCCGGCTGGATCACCGGGAGGAGTCTCAGCGTAGGGCAGCGAGTGCTGCGGGATTGTGTCGACGACGTTGCAATGGAATGGCGTTGATGAACAAGTGATCCCACCATGTGGCAAAACCTTGCCTCCGGCTCGATCGTCGTGGAACGCTCCTCACATCGCGCCGGACGCCCGCCGTCCGGCGCACCACCCGCAACCTCGACCCGCAGGAAGGAGCGACGCCGTGACGATCCACCGGCGCCTCGCCTCCTGCGCGTGTTGTCGCTGACGCTCCCCTCGCGCCGCACCGTCCGGCGTCCCCCGCCTCGCGGGACCCACCGCCCCACCCGACTCGCCACCTCGTGCAACTCCCCGACGCCCCAGGCCCCGTGACCCGCGCGGCGTGCCCAGACCCGCAGCCTTCCGGCGCCCGCCGAACCCGCCCCCTCCGCAGAGGACCACACCCCGTGCCCAGCCCTTCCCCCAGTGCCCCCGACACCCTCTGGTTCACCCGCTGCCCGGTGCCCACCGCCACCGGGATCGCCGCCGACCAGGGGTGGCTCGCCCGCGAGTTCGCCGCCGACGGGATCGCCGTCCGCTCGCTCCAGGACGCCCCGCCGGAGGTGGCCGCCGACCACCACTACACCCACGCGCTCACCGGACTGTTCCGCGAGGGCGGCAACGTCCCGGCGCTGTGGGCCCGTTCGCGCGGCGAGCGGACCCGGCTGGTCGGCCTCACCTGGATCGAGGAGCGCCAGGTGGTCCTGGTCAGGGCCGGCAGCGGCATCACCGGCCCCGGCGACCTGCGCGGGTTGCGGCTGGCGGTCCCACATCATGACATCGGCATCGACTTCTGGCGGGCGATGGCCCTGGCCGGCTTCCGCGGCGCCCTCGGCCTCGCCGGGCTCACGCTGGACGACGCCGAGCTGGTCGACGTCCCGGGCCTGCCCGGCGGCGGGCAGTGGGCCGGCGAGCTGGCCGCGCTGCGGGACGGTGTGGTGGACGCCGTGTACGTGAAGGGGGCGCTCGCCGTCGAGGCGGCCCGCCGGGTCGGGGCGGAGGTGGCCGTGGAGCTGGACGCGGCGCCGGACCGCCGGGCCCGGGTCAACAACGGGACGCCCCGGCCGGTCACCGTCCACCAGCAACTGCTGGACGAGCAGCCGGAGCTGGTCGCCCGCTTCCTCGCCGTTCTGCTGGAGGCCGCCGACTGGGCGGCCGAGCACCCGGCGGAGGTGGTGCGGATCCTGCGGGCCGAGACCGGCGCGGGCGCCGAGGGCGTGGCCGGGGCGTACGCGCCGGGCAGCCACCGCACCCTGCACCTGGACCTCTCGGCGGAGCGCCTGGAGCTGCTGGCGCAGCAGGAACGTTTCCTCGGGGACCGGGGATTCCTCGCCTCCCCGGTCGACATCCCCGGCTGGGCCGACCCGGAACCCCTGCGCGCCGCCCACGAGCTGCTGCGCGAACGGCGCCGCGCCGCGGTGGGCGGCTGAGCGCCGCCCGGCCGCCGGCTGACAGATCACAACTAACAGATTTCAGCAGACAGATTTCAGATAACAGATTTCGAAAGTTGTCACTTGTCAGCTGTCCTTCGTTTGGAGACCCCGTGAAGACCCCCCGCCTCGCCCTCGCCGCCACCGCGCTGCTCGCCTCCACCGCACTGGCCGCCTGCGGCTCGTCCGCCGACGGGGCCAAGGCCTCCGCCGACGGCGGGGCCGGCGGCAAGGCCGACGTGGTGCTCCGCCTGCCCGACCCCGGAAACAACGGGTTCCTCGCCCGCGGCAAGAAGGACGGCTCGCTGGACAAGGCGCTGGCCGCCGTCCACGCCAAGGTCGCCTGGACCGGCAGCGCGGGCCCGTTCGCCCCGGCCGCGCAGGCCCTGTCCGCCGACCAACTGGACGTCGCCCTGGGCTCGATCACCTCGGCCGTCGCCGCGCTCGCCCAGAAGCCCGGCTTCAAGCTGTTCGCCCAGACCGCGCCCGACGGCGTCGGCGAAGGGATCCTGGTGAAGAACGACTCGCCCATCAAGTCCGTCCAGGACCTGGTCGGCCGCAAGGTCGCCGTCTCCCAGGGCGGCACCAGCGAGTACCTGCTGCTCAAGGCGCTGGAGAAGAACGGCATCCCGGCCGACAAGGTCGAGCGGGTCTACCTGCGCGCCGACCAGACGGCCGGTGTCTTCAACTCCGGCCAGGTGGACGCCTGGGCGACCTGGAACACCTTCTCCACGCCCACCATCGCCAACGCCGGGGCGCACTTCCTGGCCAACGGCAAGGAGGTCGGCTCCGACAACTACGCCGTCTGGGCCGTCCGCAACGGCTTCGCCGACAAGCACCCCGAGGTGGTCAAGGCCTTCTACACCTACCTGCGCGAGAACGGCCTCAAGGAGAAGGCGGACCCGGCCGCCTACCTCAACGTCTTCACCGACTCCGGCCCGACCGCCGTCACCCCCGCCGAGAAGGACATCGCGGTGAACGTCAGCGGGCAGGGCGCCGCCGCGGAGGCCATCTCCGACGCCGACACCGCCCGCTTCGGCACCGTCGCCCGGTTCTTCGCCGACCAGAAGGTCACCAAGCAACTCGTGGACGTCAAGCCGTACCTGATCGACATCAACAAGCTCGGGGACGGTGCCAAGTGACCACCGCCGCCCCCGAACGCACCACCGACGAGACCCGTCTCGCCCTCGACGCCGGACTCGTCACCCCGCACACCAGGCGGCAGCGACCCCGCCCGCGCGCCCTCGCCGTGATCCTGCGCACCCTGGGCCCGCTCGCCCTGCTCGGCGGCTGGGCGCTCGCCTCCGCCACCGGCGCCCTCACCCAGGACGTCCTCGCCTCACCCTCCCAGGTCGCCGGAGCCGTCGGCGAGTTGTGGGGCAACGGCCAGCTCACCGATGCCCTCGGGGTCTCCCTCACCCGGGCCGGCCTCGGCCTGCTCTTCGGCGCGACCACCGGTCTGGTGCTCGGCGTGGTCACCGGCTTCACCCGGCTCGGCGAGGAACTGCTCGACTCCGCGATCCAGGTGCTGCGCACCGTCCCGTTCCTGGCGCTGGTCCCGCTGTTCATGGTGTGGTTCGGCATCACCGAGACCGCGAAGGTCGCCCTGATCGGCGTCGCCACCAGCTTCCCGATGTACGTGTCCGCCTCCGGCGGCGTCCGCAACACCGACCGCAAGCTGGTCGAGGCGATGCGCAGCTTCGGGCTCGGCCGCTGGGCCATCGTGCGCACCGTCGTCCTGCCCGGCGCGCTGCCCGCCCTGCTGTCCGGTCTGCGGTTGTCGATGACGCTCAGCGTGATCGCCCTGATCGCCGCCGAGGAGATCAACTCCACCGAGGGGATCGGGTACTTGATGGCCCAGGCCCAGAACTACTCGCGCACCGACATCCTCGCCGTCTGCATCCTGATCTACGGGCTGCTCGGCCTCACCGCCGACGCGGTCGTCCGGGTCCTGGAACGCCTCCTGATGCCGTGGCGCCAGGCCGTCCAGGGAGCAGCCCGATGAGCACCGCCACCTCCGCCACTTCCGCCACTTCCGTGCCTGCGACCGCCGTGCCTGCGACCGCCGCTCCGGCCGTCCATCTGCGGGGCCTGCGCCGGGTGTTCGGCACCCGGGCCGTCCTCGACGGTGTCGATCTCTCCATCGCCCGGGGCGAGTTCGTCGCCCTGCTGGGCGCCAGCGGCACCGGCAAGACCACCCTCCTGCGCATCCTCGGCGCGCTCGACCGGGCCGACGAGGGCACCGTGCTCGTCCCGCCGGTGCGTACGGTGGTCTTCCAGGAGCCCCGACTCGTCCCGTCCAAGCGGGTGTTGGCCAACGTCACGGTCGGCCTGCCGCGCGGCGCCGCCACCAGGGAGACCGGACTCAAGGCGCTCGCCGAGGTCGGCCTGGACAAGCACGCCGACGCCTGGCCGGCCACCCTCTCGGGCGGCGAGGCGCAGCGCGTCGCCCTCGCCCGGGCCCTCGTCCGCGAACCCCAACTGCTGTTGCTCGACGAGCCGTTCGCCGCACTGGACGCGCTCACCCGACTGCGCATGCAGGACCTGGTCGGCGACCTCGTCCGCCGCCACCGCCCCGCCGTGCTGCTGGTCACCCACGACGTGGAGGAGGCCGTCCGGCTCGCCGACCGCGTCGCCGTCCTGCGTGACGGCCTGCTCGTGCGCGACGAACCGGTCGCCGTCGACCACCCCCGCGACCCCGCCGACCCGGCCTTCGCCGACCTGCGCCGCCGACTGCTGGCCGACCTCGGCGTCCACTGACCCGTAAGCGGCCCCACCGAACCGTCCTCAAGACCGCCCGCCCGCACCACCGGAGTTGAACAGATGACCGTGACCCTCGGCGTCCACGCCAGCAACCCCTCGCTCTACTACCTCGCCCGACTGCCCTACCTGGACGAGGAACTGGCCCCGCTCGGCGAGACCGGCGCCTTCCACCACTACGCCGACGGCACCCGCACCGGTGCGCTGCTCGCCGACGGCACCATCGACTTCGGCGGGACGGGCTCGACCCCGCCGGTCACCGCCCAGGCGGCCGGCCACGACCTGGTGTACGCGGCGGTCTCCGCACCCCGGCCCGACCACGGCGCCCTGCTGGTGCTGGACGGCGGCCCGGTCCAGGCGGTGGCGGACCTCAAGGGCGGTACCGTCGTGCTGGGCATCGGATCCTGGCAGACCCATCTGCTCGCCAAGGCCCTGCACGCGCAGGGGCTTTCGTACGCCGAGGACGTCACCCCGGTGCGCCCGGCGGCCGGCGAGGACCAGGCCCAGCGGCTGCGCGACGGCGAGATCGCGGGGTGGATCGCCCAGGGCGCCGAACTGGCCGCCGCCCGCCGGAGCGGGGGCTTTCGGGAGCTGATCCGCACCGGCGACGTCATCACCGACCGCTCGGTGTTCTTCACCCGCCGGGACTTCGCGACCGGGCGCCCCGAGGTGGTCGCCGCGATCGCCGCCGCGCTGCGCCGGGCGGACGCCTGGGTGGCCGCGCACCCGGCCGAGGCGGCCGCGATCGCGGCGGAGCAGCTGGGCGGCTCGGCCGTCGACTGGCAGACGGCGCTGGCCGCACTGCCGTGGCAACTGGAGCCCGCCACCGCCGGGTTCATCGCCGAGCAGCAGGAGGCCGCGGACATCTTCCACGGGGTCGGGTTCATCGACCGGGCGCTGACCGTCGCCGACGCCCATCTGCCCGCGCTGGAGGCCCCGGTGGCCGCCGCGCTCGCCAAGGCGGTCTGAACCGTGGCCTCCGAAGTCCTCTGGTACATCATCCCGCGCGAGGGCCACTACCCGTGGGAGCCGGCCGGCCGCCGCCCGGTGGATCTCCGCTACCTGCAGCAACTGGCTGGAAGCGTCGAGCGGTTGGGCTACACCGGCGCCCTGCTCGCGACCGACCTCTACGACGTGTGGACGCTCGGCAGTGCGCTCGCGGCCGCCACCACCCCGGCGTTCAAGCCGCTGCTGGCCGTCCACCCGGGGCTGGTCTCGCCCACCCTGCTGGCAAAGATGGCGCTCAGCTTCGACCGGATGCACGGCGGCCGACTGCGGTTCAACGTGGTCAACGGCTCGACCGCGCAACTGCGCGAGTACGGACTGGACGTCGAGCACGACGACCGCTACCGGCTCAGCGCCGAGTACTGGTCGATCGTCAAGCGCCTGACCGCCGGCGAAGTCTTCGACCACAAGGGCGAGTTCTACGAACTGAAGAACGCGGGCGCGAGCCTGCGGGAGCTGACGCCGGTCCAGCCCGGTGGCATCCCGCTCTGGTTCGGCGGCAGTTCGGCGGCCGGCATCGAGATGGCGGCCGAGCACGTGGACGTCTACCTGACCTGGGGCGAGCCGCCGCACCTGCTCAAGGAGAAGCTGGACCTGGTCCGGGCGCGGGCCGCCGCCCACGGCCGGACCCTGCGGATCGGGCTGCGGCTGCACCTGATCGTCCGCGACACCGAGGACGAGGCCTGGGCGGCCGCCGACCGCCTGCTCGACGTCACCAGCGAGGCCACGTACGCCCGCCAACTGGGCGGCGCGAAGGGTGAGGACGGGGTTGGCTGGCAGCGGCAGTTCCGCCAGCACGGCGGCAAGGTGCCCGCACGGGCCCGGGAGCTGGAGGCCTACCCGAACCTCTGGCCGGGAATGAGCCTGTTCCGCCCCGGCCCCGGTACGGCGGTGGTCGGCTCTACGGCCCAGGTGGTCGAGCGGTTGCAGGAGTTCGAGTCGCTGGGCGTCGACACCTTCATCCTCTCGGGTAACCCCCTGCTGGAGGAGGCTCACCGGGTTGCAGAAACGGTACTGCCCGCCCTGGGCATCCGCCGTTGACGGCTGACGGCTGACGGCTGACAGGTGACAACTAACAGCTGACAGATGATGAAATCTGTCAGCTGTTAGTTGTTCGCCTGTTCCGGCGGCAAGCCCCCTACCCGCTCAGAGGCTGAGTCGGTCGATCTCCGCGAGCTCCTCCGCGGTCAGCGGACCGCCCGCGAGCGCGTCGATGTTCTGGTCCAGCTGGGCGACGCTGCTCGCCCCGATGATCACCGAGACCACCCGCGGGTCCCGCAGGACCCAGCACAGCGCGAGCTGCGCCAGCGTCTGCCCGCGCCGCTCGGCGACCTTGTTGAGTGCCCGCAGCTGCTCCAGCTTCGGCCCGCTGAGCGCCTCCTCGGTCAGGAACCGCCCGACCGACATCCGCGAACCGGCCGGCACCTCGCCCGACAGGTAGCGATCCGTCAGCAGGCCCTGGGCGAGCGGCGAGTAGGCGATGAGGCTGGTCCGGGTCTCGCCCACCGCGTCCAGCACGCCCTCCTCCACGTACCGGTTGAGGATCGAGTACGCCGACTGGTTCAGCAGCACCGGCGTGCCCAGCTCGCGCAGGATCGCCACCGCCTCCCGGTGCTGCTCCGCCGGGTAGTTGGAGATCGCCGCGTACAGCGCCTTGCCCGAGCGCACCGCGCTGTCCAGCGCGCCCATCGTTTCCTCGAGCGGGGTGTCCGGGTCGTAGCGGTGGGAGTAGAAGACGTCGACGTAGTCCAGCCCCATCCGGTCCAGCGACTGGTCCAGGCTGGCCAGCAGGTACTTGCGGCTGCCGCCGTTGCCGTACGGGCCCGGCCACATGTCCCAGCCGGCCTTGCTGGCGATGAACAGCTCATCGCGGTACGGGCGGAAGTCCTGGGCGAACAGGTAGCCGAAGTTGCGTTCGGCGCTGCCGTACGGCGGACCGTAGTTGTTCGCGAGGTCGAAGTGGGTGATCCCCCGGTCGAAGGCGCGGCGCAGCACCGCGCGCTGGACCTCCAGCGGCTGGGCGTCACCGAAGTTGTGCCAGAGGCCGAGCGAGACGGCCGGCAGCTGAACGCCGCTGCGGCCGGCCTTGCGGTAGGTCATCGAGGCATAGCGGTCATCCGCGGCGAGGTAGCTCATGCCGGACATCTTGCCAGTCGTCGCGGGCGGATCAAGCCCTTGCCCCGTTTCTGACCGGTGCTTATGCTCGCGGGGGATCGTACGCGTGCGAGGCGAAGGGGGAGTCGCGATGACCGTCCAGGCTGTGGCCCCACCCGCGACCGCACCCGAGACCGCAACCGTGTTCGCGGCCACGACCACGGCCACGGCCATGACCGCACCCGCGATCGCGACCGCCGTGCCCCGCTGTTGTCGTCGCCGCCGCTGCACCTCGCGCTGACGCCGCCCCAGAGCCGCTCCGCCGCGATCCCCTCCCGGTGCCGCCCGCGTGAGCGCAGCCCGTACCCGGGCGTTCCGCGCGGGCCGCCGCCCCTCCTCGGCAGCCGTGCCCGCGCCTCGGGTCAGGGCGTCGCGCCGAGGCCCCATCGAGCGCCCCCAAGGAGACCGCCGTGCGGTTCACCGTCTCGTCCCTCGTCGCCAACGGACCCGATCCCGTGACCGGCGTCCAGCGCACCCCGCAGGAGAAGCTGTGGAACGTCATCGACCAGGCGGTCGTGGCCGAGCAACTCGGTTACGACGGCTACGGCGTGGGGGAGCGGCACGGTGAACCGTTCCTCTCTCCGGCTCCGCCGGTGCTGCTCAGCGCGATAGCGGCCCGCACCTCCACCATCCGGCTGTTCACCACGGTGACGGTGCTGAGCATCCTGGATCCGGTCCGGGTCGCCGAGGACTACGCCCTGCTCGACCAACTCTCCGGAGGCAGGGTCGAGTTGATCATCGGCAAGGGCAACGACCCGCGGCACTTCGACCTGTTCGGCCTGCCCGAGGAGCGCCAGTGGGACGCGCTCGCCGAGAACTACGGCCTGTTGCGCCGACTCTGGCGTGAGGAGAGGGTGACCTGGGAGGGCTCGACCCGCCCGCCGCTCAAGGACGCGGCCGTTTCGCCGCGCCCGTTGCAGGACCCGATCCCGGTGTGGCACGGCAGCGCGACCAGCACCCAGTCCACCGACCTGGCCGCCCGCTACGGTGACCCGCTCTTCTCCGCCAACTCCTTCCACCCGCTGGCCAAGTACCGCTCCCTGGTGGAGCACTACCGCGAGCGCTGGGCGCACTACGGGCGCGACCCGAGGGAGGCCAGGGTCGGCGCGAGCTTCGGCGGGCTGTACGTCGCCAAGCGCTCGCAGGACGCGGTCGAGGGCTTCCGTCCGTACTGGGACGCGATGTTCAGTTCGGCGGCCGGCCGGCACAACAAGTCGCCGTTCACCTCGCTGGAGGACGCGTTGGAACACGGTTCGGCCCTGGTCGGAAGCCCGCAGCAGGTGATCGAGAAGATCCACCGCTATCACGAGGCCTTCGGCAACGAGGTGGTCGGGATCGGAGTCGACGCCCTGACGGAAGGGGCGCAGCGGGAGCAGTTGGAGCTGTTCGCGGCCGAGGTCGCCCCGGTGGTCAGGCGCGAGCTTCCGTGAGCGCCTGCCAGACGTGACGCGCGCCACCGGCCGCGGTGGAGTGCCGCCGGTCGGGGCGGGGGAGACGAGCGGGCGAGGGGCCGTGGCCGCCGGGGGGCGGCGCACGGCCCTCAGCCGTCCCCGGCGCGAACTCGTCCGCCCGCCTCGTCCCCGGCGCGAACTCGTCCGCCCGCCCCGCGTCCGCGTCGAGCTGGGAAATTCCTGGCCTTCTGTACCTACTGGTATGTACAGTGATTCACATGACCACCCAGGACCGCCTCATCGAGAGCACCCAGGAACTCCTCTGGGAGCGCGGCTACGTCGGCACCAGCCCCAAGGCCATCCAGCAGCACGCCGGTGTCGGCCAGGGCAGCATGTACCACCACTTCGCCGGCAAGCCCGACCTCGCCGCAGCCGCCCTGCGCCGCAGCGCCGAGCAACTGCGGGGAGTCGCCGCCGCCGACCTGTCCGCCCCCGGCAGCGCGTACGACCGCATCGCCGCCTACCTGCACCGCGACCGTGACGTGCTGCGCGGCTGCCGGATCGGCCGGATGGCCCAGGACCCGGACGTCATCGCCGACCCCGAACTGCGCGCCCCCGTCGAGGAGACCTTCGACTGGCTGCGCGCCCGGATCGCCGAGTTGGTGGCCGAGGGCCAGGCCGCGGGCGAGCTCGTCCCCGGTGTCGACCCGGCCGACACCGCCGCCGCCGTGGTCGCCGTCGTCCAGGGCGGCTACGTCCTGGCCCGCGCGGCCGGCCGGGCCGAGCCCTTTGATCAGGCCGTACGCGGCGCCCTCGGCCTGCTCGCCGCTCAGCGCACCGCCTGACCCGCGCCGCGCACGGCTGAGCGGCCGCGCGACCGACTGACCGCGTGACCGCGAGACCGCGCGCGTGACCGACTGGCCGAGCGATCCCCGCTCGACGATCCGACCGAGGAGACCCGCCGTGCACGCCATGCAGTACGAGATCACCCTCCCCGCCGACTACGACCTGGGGATCATCCGCAAACGCGTCGCCGACAAGGGCCATCTGCTCGATGCGCACCCGGGCCTCGGGCTCAAGGCGTACCTGGTCCGCGAGCGGGGCCGCGACGGGTCGCCCGTCAACCAGTACGCGCCGTTCTACCTCTGGCGCACCGCCGAGGGCATGAACAGCTTCCTCTGGGGACCGGGCTTTCGCGGTCTGAGCGCCGACTTCGGCCGCCCGGCCGTCCGTCACTGGCTCGGCGCCGGTCTGGCCCACGGCGCCGTGCCGGACGCTCCGGCGACCTCGACCTCGACCTCGACTGCGACCACAACCGCGACCGCGACCGCGATCACGGCTACCCGGCACATCGTCAGGCTCCCCGAGTCCGACGATCCCGCCGAGGCGGTCGAGCGGGCCCTCGCCGAGTCCCCCGCGTACCCCGCTCTGCACACCGCCGCCGTCGCGGTGGATCCGAGTCGCTGGGAGCTGGTCCGCTTCGCCCTCTGGTACGGCCCGGCCCCGGACGACGTACCGGGCATCCGCTACCAGGTGCTGCACCTGTCCCGTCCCGAACTCAACCGGCTGCCCGGCGGCCGACACTGGTGAAAGGTTTCGCCACTTCCATGACCAGCCCCACGACCGCGACCGTCGCCCCCGCGACCGCCCCCGTCACCCCCGCGACCGCCGTCCCGGCCCCCGCCCCGATGACACCGGCCGACCTGACCCCCGCGCCGCTCGACCGCGAAGCCGGCTACGCCCTGCTCGCAGACCTCGCCGGCCCGGTCGCCGCCGCGACCCTCGGCGGCCTGGACGGTCTCGCGCCCGGCTTCCCCGACTGGATCGTCACCAGTCTCTTCGGCGGCACCTACCAGCGCCCTGGCCTCGCCCTGCGCGACCGGCAGGTGGCCAACCTGGCCGCGCTCACCGCCCTCGGCGGCGTGGAGCCGCAGCTCGCCGACCACGTCCGCAACAGTCTGCGGATCGGCCTGACCAGGGAGGAGATCACCGAGGTCATCGTCCACCTCGCCCCCTACGTCGGCGTCCCCAAGGCCCTGGCCGGCCTGCGCGTCGCCTCCGCCACCTTCGCCGAGGTGCCCCCGACCGAGGCGTCCCCGGCCGCCGCAGGCCCGACCCCGGCATCCCCGACTCCAGCAGACCCGACCCCGGCGTCCCCGACCGAGGAGGACCGGGCATGACCCCCACGATCCGTACCGTCCTCGGCGACCTCGACCCCGCGGAACTCGGTGCCACCGACTCCCACGACCACCTCTTCATCCGCAGCCCCCTGCTCCCCGGCGAGGAACTGGACGACCCGGCCGCCGCCGAGGGCGTCCTGCGTGCCTTCGCGGCGGCCGGCGGACGGTCGTTCGTCCAGTGGACCCCGTACGGCATGGGCCGCGGAGCGGACTCCCTCGCGAAGCTCTCCCGCGTGACCGGAGTCCACGTCGTCGCCGCCACCGGCCTGCACCAGGCGGCCCACTACGACCCGGACACCCTCCGCGCCCTGTACGACGGGCTGGCCGAACGCTTCACCGTCGAACTCACCACCGGGCTGACGGCCGAACCGGCCACCGAACCGCCTGGACCGCCTGGACCGCCCGCAGCCCCCGAGGCCCCCGAAGCACCCGCGTCGCCCGAGGCCGTCCGGGCGGGCCTGATCAAGGTTGCCTGCGACCCCGGGACCACCACGGCGCACACCCGCCGGGTGATGGCCGCGGCCGCCGACGCGCACCACGCCACCGGTGCTCCGATCGCCGTTCACCTCGAACCCCGAGCCCACCCGCACCTCGTACTGAACCGGCTGCACGTTCGACACGGCGTCCCGCCCCACCGGATCATCCTCGGCCACCTCACCCGGCTGCCGGATGTGCGGGTGCACCGCGAACTCGCGGCGGAAGGCGTCTACTTCGCGCTGGACAGCCCCTCCCGGGCCGGCCACCCGGCCGACCACCAGGCCTTCGACGTCATCGCCGACCTCGTCGAGGCCGGCCACGCCTCCCGACTCCTCCTCGGCGCCGACACCACCACCCGCACCGCCCGTCAGGCCGACGGCCCGACCAAACTGCTCAACGACCTCGTCCCACGGCTCGCCCGCACCTTCGGCCCCGAACTGCCCGGCCTCCTCCTCACCGCCAACCCGGCCGCCGCCTTCGCCACCGACTGGCGCACGCCCTGAACCGTCCCTGCTCGGCCCGCCCCGGTCTCGACCCCGGCCGCAGGCCGACCCCGGGCCTTCGGCGAAGGCCCGCCGCCCACGCCCTACCGTGACGGCCATGGTGACCCTGCGCATCCTCACGACCGACGACTGGCCGCTCTGGCGCGACCTGCGCCTCGCCGCCCTCTCCGACGCGCCGCACGCCTTCAAGGCCCGCCTGGCGGACTGGCACCAGGGCGGCGAGGAACGGTGGCGCACCCGGTTGCACCTTCCGGGCACCCACCACGTCGCGGCGCTGCTGGATGGTCCGGCCGGCCCGGCCGGACCGGCCGGTCCGGACGCCACACCCGGCCGCCGGGCGGGCGGCCGCCCCGGAGCCGCCGCAGGGTCGGATACACAAAAGACAC